>JAURLQ010000021.1 GCA_030831125.1 Gammaproteobacteria bacterium | reverse complement strand
CGCACGCAGGAAATCCTGTACGAACTGGAAAGCATTATCAGTGGGAGTCAGCGTAAATCCGGTGCAGGTTCAAACAGCGATCCGGCACATTGGCGCAATTTGCGGGTTATTGTCGACTCGCCACTGGCAAGCCGTTTTACCGAGAGCTATCGCAAACTCAAACCCTTCTGGGATGCAGAAGCCCGGGCTGTGCTGCGTGCAGGACGCGACCCGCTCGATTTCGACCAGATGCACACAGTGGGCAGTCATGGGGAGCACATGCAACTGCTGTCTTTCCTCAAACGCAACCAGTCACCCTGTATTGTGATCGCGGCCAGCGGGATGTGTGCAGGGGGGAGGATAGTCAATTACCTGAAGGCCTTGATTGAGGAACCGACGACGGACATCGTGTTTATCGGCTATCAGGCACAGGGGACGCCGGGCAGGGAGATCCAGCAGTATGCGGGGCAGGGTGGGTATGTGGTGCTGGATGGGGAGCGGTACAACATCAGGGCACAGGTGCATCAGCTCAGCGGATATTCAGCGCATGCCGATCAAAAGGATCTGGTCAATTTCGTGAAACGTATGCGGCATAAGCCTTCGGAAATCAGGTTGATCCACGGAGACGAGCAGGCCAAACGCAAGTTGAAGGGATTGATGAGGAAGACAGCACCCGGCGCGAAGGTGTGGATTCCATGATGCATTGGTCATCATCAGATTTATTTGATGGGCGCACTAACGCACGCCCCTACCAGTCGTCAGGAATACATTTGAATCCCGAAATTTGGTAGGGGCGTGCGTTAGTGCGCCCATCAGCACAATCCGGATTACCAGATGTTTCAAATCGTGGGTAGGGGCGTGCGTTAGTGCGCCCATAAGTGCGTCAGTGCGCCCATAAGCCCGTGGGCGCCCAACAGAAATGCAAAAAAAAAAGCCCCGCAATGCGGGGCTTCAAGGTTCTTCCTGAGGGGAAGAGAGAGGGTATTACTTGGCAGAGACAAACTCGGGGTAGGCTTCCATTCCGCATTCGGAAAGGTCAACACCTTCGTACTCTTCCTCTTCGCTGACACGGATACCCATGACGGCCTTGAGGATGCCCCACACGATGAGGCTGGTTACGAATACCCAGACAAAGATGACCAGTGCGCCAACAAACTGACCGCCGAAGCTGGTTTCAGCATCGGAAACCGGCACTACCATTACACCGAACAGACCCACTACGCCGTGTACTGAAAGCGCACCAACGGGATCGTCGATTTTCAGTTTGTCGAACATCACGATGCTGAATACCACGATGATGCCGCCGATTGCACCGATGATGGTGGCAAGCAGTGGTGTGGGATCAGCAGGCTCGGCTGTAATGGCTACCAGACCAGCCAGTGCACCGTTAAGGGCCATGGTAAGGTCAGCTTTGCCGAACAGGATGCGGGCAGTGACAAGACCTGCAAGACAGCCACCAGCTGCAGCAGCATTGGTGTTCAGGAATACGTTGGCAACTTCGTTGGCAACTCCGATACCACCCAGTTTCAGAGTGGAACCACCGTTGAATCCGAACCAGCCCATCCAGAGGATGAAGGTACCCAGTGTGGCCAGTGGCAGGTTCGCACCCGGAATCGGGTTGATGGAACCGTCAGCGCCAAACTTGCCTTTACGTGCACCAAGCAACAGTACACCGGCCAGCGCAGCAGCGGCACCGCAAAGATGCACAATACCGGAGCCAGCATAGTCGCTGTAGTTGAGTGCACCGATCAGGGGTACTTCCTTGCCGCCCCATGTCCAGCCACCTTCAACCGGATAGATAACACCGGTCATGACTACTGCGAATGCCAGGAAGGCCCACAGTTTCATCCTTTCCGCAACAGCACCGGAAACGATGGACATGGCAGTTGCAACAAACACTACCTGGAAGAAGAAGTCGGATGCACCTGAGTATTCACCCATGTCTGCAAAACCGGCTTCGTTTGAGGCATCAAGAACAGCCTGAACAGCGGCATCATCCATGCCTGCAACGGTAGTAACACCACTGAGGAAGTAGCCACCGTCGTACATCAACTGGTAACCACAAACGAGATACATGGTGCAGGCTACAGCAAACAGGGCAACGTTTTTCAACAGGATTTCTGTCGTGTTCTTGGAGCGGACAAGTCCGGCTTCCAGCATGGCAAAGCCAGCAGCCATCCACATGACCAGAGCGCCGCACACCAGGAAGTAGAACGTATCCATGGCGTACTGCAGTTCAAAAATATAATTCATTTCCATACTAAGCCCTCCTGAAGCTTCGTATATCTCTTATATGGTTGGGTTAGATGGCATCGTCACCGGTTTCACCCGTACGGATACGAATGGCCTGCTCAATGTCGTAAACGAAAATTTTGCCGTCGCCGATCTTGCCGGTGTTGGCTGCCTTGGTGATGGTTTCGATTGTCTGTTCCAAAGCGCTGTCTTTTACAACCACTTCAACTTTCAGCTTCGGAAGAAAATCGACCACATACTCGGCACCGCGGTAGAGCTCGGTGTGTCCTTTCTGACGACCAAATCCTTTTACTTCTGTGACGGTGATGCCCTGTACCCCGATCTCCGAGAGGGCCTCTCTTACGTCATCAAGCTTGAAGGGCTTGATAATCGCGTTAATCATTTTCATTGGGTTTGTCTCCTGACACGTCTATACGTAATGTGGGCGGTATGGCACTACACACGAGATTAGACAAAGCAAGCCCCATGCCAATCGCAAATCCGCATTAAACTCAGTACCTTAGCGGCTTGTTTCGGTGCACGCGCGATGAAAACTGGTGCATGCGCACCAAATGGGTG
Organism: Gammaproteobacteria bacterium; assembly: GCA_030831125.1. Taxonomy (GTDB): domain Bacteria; phylum Pseudomonadota; class Gammaproteobacteria; order Pseudomonadales; family Pseudohongiellaceae; genus CAILUG01. Next base: position 4,494 of record JAURLQ010000021.1, on the reverse strand, counting down.
CGCAATTTGGGGGCTATGCACCTGGTTGGGATAGCGGCTGCACTAAGATTGCAACCTTCAAGAGTCTCCTATTGATGAGAGAAACGGTTGTAAGACTTTTGACAGATCATTTATGCTCGCTTTGCGTGCATGTCCAATGGGGGCTGTGTTGATTCAGCAGGTTGTGCACATACCAACATCCCTGTCTGCCTTTGGCGGGGTTACAAAAAAATCAGAACAGGGGAGTAGTACCTGATGTTTTCCAGATCCAAAGTCACCCTGGCGGGTGTGTTGTTTTCTGCCTGCCTGCCTGCCATCGCCCAGGCCCAGGAAAGTAATGGGGCAGACACTGCCTGGATAATGACTTCAACGGCATTGGTCCTTTTCATGACCATCCCGGGCCTTTCCCTGTTCTATGGTGGCCTGGTAAGAACGCGTAACGTGCTTTCGGTACTGATGCAGTGTTTTGCCATTACCTGTGTGGCCAGCCTGTTCTGGCTGGCGCTGGGCTACAGCCTGGCATTTTCGGAAGGCAACGGCTTTATAGGCGGGCTCGGCAAAGTGCTGTTTTCGGGTGTGGCCGAAGACAGCGTGTCGGGCACCATACCGGAATCGGTGTTTGCGCTTTTCCAGATGACTTTTGCCATTATCACCCCGGCCCTTATTTTTGGCGGCTTTGCCGAGCGTGTGCGTTTCGGGGCCGTGATGCTTTTCAGTGTGCTGTGGCTGCTGCTTGTGTATGCGCCGGTAACCCATTGGGTATGGGCCAGCGATGGTTGGCTCTTCAACAAGGGCTTGCTCGATTTTGCCGGTGGTACGGTTGTGCACATCACTGCAGGTATTGCCTCGCTGGTTTGTGCGTTGGTGCTTGGCCCGAGAACCGGTTTCGGCAAAACGCCAATGCCACCACATAACATGACCATGACAGTAACCGGGGCGGGCATGCTCTGGGTTGGCTGGTTCGGTTTCAATGGTGGCAGTGCACTTGCTGCAGACGGCAATGCCGGCATGGCCATGCTGGTTACGCATATTTCTGCAGCTGCAGGCTCTGTGTCGTGGATGATGATGGAGAAAATCAAATTCGGTAAACCATCGGTGCTGGGTATTGTTACCGGTATGGTGGCGGGCCTCGGTACCATTACGCCGGCTTCCGGATTTGTGGGTCCCGGTGGTGCACTCGTCATTGGTTTGATTGCCGGTGTGGTTTGTTTCTTTGCCACTCAGGCTATCAAGAACAAACTGCAGATAGACGATTCCCTTGATGTATTCCCGGTGCACGGTGTAGGCGGCATCATGGGTACTTTCATGGCGGGTATATTTGCTTCTTCTGCGCTCGGCCTGTTCAGCGGACAGGGTTATGCAGAGGGCATGAACATGGGCAGCCAGCTTGGTGTCCAGGTTACCGGGATTGTGGCCACTATTGTGTATACGGGGGTATTGACCCTGGTCATTCTGAAAGTGGTGAATGCCATTACCGGTTTCAGGGTAACGTCCGAAGAAGAAACCACTGGTCTGGATATCGTGTTGCACGATGAAAGGGGTTACGACCTGTAACTTTTGGCGTGTGGGTCGGCAAGCCGACCCCTACGCACGCAGATCATGTTCGTTTGTAACCATTGCATATCAATCTGTGCGGTAGGGGCGTGCATGCGCGCCCGTTCCCCCCTACCACTCCTTCGCCGTTTGTCTTATTGTCCTGTTATTCGAATTCCTGACTGATCCCGATGTCTCTCTTTATTCCCGAACTTGTCTCCATGCTTGCCGATGGCCGTTTTCATACAGGCGATGAACTGGGCAAGCACTTTGGCGTGAGCAAGACCATTGTGTGGCGTGAAATGGGGAAATTGGCCGGGCTTGGTCTGGATGTACACAGCGTGCGCGGCAAGGGTTATCGCTTGAGTACGCCACTCACCCTGCTGGACAGTACCGCAATACGCAATGCCATCCCTACATCCACAAGGGAAAAACTGCAGCATATTGAATTGCTGCATACGGTGGATTCAACCAACACCCATGCAATGCGCTTGCTGCAAACCAATGCCCTTGTGCTTGCCCCCGGACAGTCATGGGTTTGTCTTGCGGAGCAGCAGACTGCAGGGAAGGGGCGGCGTGGTCGTGAATGGGTTAGTCCTTTTGGTACCAATATCTGCCTCACACTGGTCAGATCATTCAATAGTGGTGCGCATATGCTTGATGGTCTGAGCCTGGTAACCGGGCTGGCCCTGCTTGATGCCCTGCAGCAGCACGGGGTCAAAGGTCTGGGACTGAAATGGCCGAATGACCTGCTGTGCATGGGAGAAAAACTGGCAGGCATTCTTGTGGAGATCAGTGGTGATGTTACCAGCAGTTTTCAGGTGGTAATCGGCGCAGGGGTGAATCTTGCCAACAAACCTGCAGACATGCAGTCTGTGCAGCAAGCCTGGACATCCCTGGACAAACATGGCGTAGACAGCAGTTCGCGCAACAGTGTTGTAGCTGCCATGGTCCACCATCTGACCCAGAGTCTGGACAGGTTCGAGCAGGCGGGTTTTGAAGCTTTCCGGGAAAGGTGGCAAGGCTTTGATGTAAGCCTGGGCAGGGAGCTTGAGCTGGTTACTGCAATGGGTGCTGTTGTTGGCAGGAGTCTCGGCGTTGATGAAAAAGGTGCACTTGTTCTGCATACTTACGATGGGGTCAGAACCTTCCATGGGGGAGAGGTGAGCCTGCGCAAGGCCACTGCATGAAATGCATTCACAAGAAGGCAGTATAAAGTTGGTGAACAATCAGGACATGATGCTTGAAGTTGATGCAGGCAATACCCGCATCAAATGGCGACTGCGAGAGCCTGTGGGAAATGGCGAGTGGCGAACACTTGCGCAGGATACGGTTTATGCGTTGCATAAAGTGCCGAGTGTATTCATCAACCTGGGCAAGCAGTTCGAGAGTCTGCCAATGCACCGGGTCAGTCGCTTGCTGGTATCGAACGTGCGCGGAGATGGCTATCGCAAGGTCTTTACACCTTTCATGATCGAAAAATGGCACCTGCAGCCAGAGTTCGCGAGCATTTGTACACCACAGTTCGGCGTAAGCTGTGGCTATCCTGATCCACAGCGCCTTGGTGTGGACAGATGGCTTGCCATGCTGGCGGCATTCAGGGAAGCCGGCACGCGCTGTCATGTGGTTGACTGCGGCACAACGGTTACCTTCGACACCATTGATGAAGAAGGCAAACATCAAGGTGGCTATATCCTGCCAGGGCTGCATCTGATGCGGGAAACACTGGTTTCCCGTTCCAAGGCGCTGGCGGTGGAAAAAAAATCCTGGGAAAGTACTGCACTGGGCACCGACACAGCTGCCGCCATCCATAACGGCATTTTCAGCATGATGCTGGGTTTTCTTCGCGACAGGAAAAGACAGGATGATGAAGCCGGTCTGAATGCCGTCTGGTTCATGTCCGGAGGCGATTCCTCTCTGATGATTTCCCATCTGGGCTGGGACTGCCTGCATCGGCCAGACCTTGTACTGGACGGACTCGAGGCTTCTATGTTGCTGCAGCAGGCGTGAACTTTGGGCAAGGAAACTGAAATGCAACAGCGCAAGTTGAGTGCCGGATGAGAATCTTTCTGCTATTGATCATATTGGCCAATCTTGGCTATCTGGCCTGGCGACAGGGCTGGATTGCAGACTTTCTGCCGCCACCAGTGAGTGTTACCCAGGCTCCCCGCATGCCGGCATTTGTGCCGGCAGGGCGCCAGCTGCAATTGCTGGGCGAAACGCAGAACAGTGCATCTGACCGGAATCCCGACCAGCCCCTGGAGCAGCAAAGTATTGCGCTGGAGGTGGAACAGGCAGCTGAAGCGCCCTCTTTGCAGGCCGACATCGTCTTGCCTGAGCCCCGGCTGGTTTTGCCCTGGTGTGGCCAGATCAGCGGTTTTGCAGATGAAGCGGCAGCCAATGCCCTGTTGGCCCAATTGCCGCAGGAGCAGTTGACAGTAAGGTTGGAGTCGGCAGAAGTGCCGGTTTCTTCCACCTGGTGGGTGCATATGCCGGCTTTTGAGTCAGAGGCTGTTGCCCTGCGCATGCTTGAAGAGCTCCAGGACAATAATATAGACAGCTACTATATGCGCTCCGGAGATTTGCAGGGCGGGATATCCCTGGGGGTCTTTTCCCGCCAGGAAAGTGCTCTCACAGCCCAGGCCCAGCTGGCCCGGCGCGGCTATGCCACCAGTATTGCTGAAGTTTTCCGTACACAAGACAGCTATAGCCTGCGTTTGCAGCTTGAAGATGCGGCCCTTTTGCAGAGTGAACAGTGGCAGCAATTGCTGGCTGGTCATGATGGTCTGGTTCTTGCAGAAAATGCCTGCGAAGTTATTGCGCCGACCAACCAATTCCCCTAGAATGCCGCCCTCTGTGTGAAGGGCCAGGGGTAGATCACTGTCTGATGCAATCCTGGAGGGGTTCCCGAGCGGCCAAAGGGATCAGACTGTAAATCTGACGCGAAAGCTTCGGTGGTTCGAATCCACCCCCCTCCACCAT
>JAURLQ010000159.1 GCA_030831125.1 Gammaproteobacteria bacterium | reverse complement strand
TCTGGTTCTCTGCTGACTGACTGGCGATTTTTTCATCGTATGCGCTGATTTCGGCGATACTGCCCTCGCCTGTCCATAGCCTGAACTGCAGCGCGATCAATAGAACGACTAGTATCACCAGTAGCAGTTTCATGTCAGCTCAGTGTCATGCCCGTTTGAATTCCTTCAGGCCTCGGTAAGGGGCCGATCCGGCAAGCTCTTCTTCAATAACAAGCAGCCGGTTGTATTTTGCCACACGATCAGATCGACAGAGTGAACCAGTCTTGATTTGACCTGCGGCCGTGCCGACAGCCAGATCGGCTATTGTGATGTCTTCGGTTTCTCCCGAGCGATGTGAGATCACGGCAGTGTACCCGGCTTCGCGAGCCATACGGATAGCAGCGAGCGTTTCGGTAAGTGAGCCTATCTGGTTGAATTTGATCAGGATTGAATTGGCTACACCTGCCCTGATCCCGCGTTCCAGGATACTGGTGTTGGTAACAAAAAGATCATCCCCTACCAGCTGCACGCTGTTGCCAATTTTTGAAGTCAGCACTGCCCAGCCATCCCAGTCACTTTCATGCATGCCGTCCTCTATGGACAGGATCGGATACTGGGAGCACAGATTGGCAAGATAATCGGCAAATGCCTCGCTGTCATACACCTTGCCTTCACCACTCAGATCGTACTTTCCGTCCCGGTAGAATTCAGAAGCTGCACAGTCTAGTGCCAGATGGATGTCCTTGCCTGCGGTGAAGCCAGCTTTGGTTATCGCTTCCATAATGGCGTCCAGCGCAGCCGCGTTGGAAGGCAGATTTGGTGCAAAGCCGCCCTCGTCGCCAACGGCAGTATTGAGCCCCTTTTTGGTCAGTACTGACTTGAGGGCATGGAAAATTTCCGCCCCATAGCGCAGCGCCTCACGAAAATCCGGTGCTCCGGTTGGCTGGATCATGAATTCCTGGATGTCGACATTGTTGTCGGCATGCTCACCCCCATTGATGATGTTCATCATCGGCACAGGCATGCTGAAGGCACCACTGGTGCCATTGAGGTCGGCAATGTGTGCATAGAGGGGTTTGCCGCAGGAAACCGCTGCGGCTCTTGCAGCAGCAAGAGAAACGGCAAGTATTGCATTGGCGCCGAGTTTGGCCTTGTTCTCAGTGCCATCCAGCTCAATCATGCGCTGGTCGAGTGCTTTCTGGTCAAGGCCATCTGAACCCAGCAGCGTATTGCTGATGTCAGTATTGACTGCACCAACTGCCTTGAGAACACCCTTGCCCCCAAATCTGCCAGGATCCTTGTCTCGCAATTCGAGTGCTTCCCTGGACCCGGTTGAGGCTCCAGAGGGAGCGCAGGCTGTTCCCATTGCACCACTCTGCAGTAACACATCGGCCTGTACTGTAGGGTTTCCGCGCGAATCAAGTACTTCCCGGGCTTTGATATTGACTATTTTATCCACGTACTGCTCCTGATTTCGTCTTGTCTGTTGTTCAGCAATTGCTTCCTGACCGGGCTGATGGTGGCAGTACCTTCAGGAAAAATCGAGGGTCGGTTGTGCTTTTACCACCTCATCAAGGGCCTTGAGCTGCTCAAGAAAGGGCTTGAGCTGATGCAGGGGCAAGGCGCAGGGGCCATCACAAAGCGCCTTGTCCGGATCCGGATGTGCTTCAAGAAAGAGTCCCGCGATACCTTGTGATATACCGGCTTTGGCCAGGGCAAGCACATGCTGTCTTCTGCCATCCGCGCTGTCGGACCGGCCTCCGGGCATCTGCAAGGCGTGGGTAACATCAAAAAGCAATGGATAACCAAAGGACTTCATGATCGGGAAGCCAAGCATGTCTACAACCAGGTTGTTGTAACCGAAACAGGAGCCGCGTTCACAGAGCATCAACCTGTCATTCCCGGCTTCCTCGAATTTATGCAGTATATGCCCCATTTCCCGTGGAGACAGAAACTGGGCTTTCTTGATGTTGATCATCGCACCGGTCTTTGCCATCGCCATGACCAGATCGGTCTGACGGGAAAGAAATGCCGGAAGCTGGATGATGTCTGCAACTTCAGTCGCCGCCGCCGCCTGTGCCGGCTCATGTATATCGGTCAGGACAGGCACGCTGAACTGCTGTTTGATGCGTGACAGAATCTGCAGGCCCTTTTCCAGTCCCGGACCACGATAGGATTTTATTGATGAACGGTTGGCCTTGTCGAATGAGGCCTTGAATATCCAGGGGATGCCCAGCTGGGCGCAGACATCCTGAAAGGTTTCCGCTACCTGCAGGGCCAGTTCTTCCGATTCCAGCACATTCATGCCGCCGGCCAGCACCATTGGCCGGGTGTTGGAAATACTGATGTTGCCGAGTTGCAGGCATTTTTGCATCAGAAGGCCCTTATTGGTTGTTGGTTTCGTGCCGGTTTATGGCTGCCTGGATGAATCCCGTAAAAAGCGGGTGGCCGTCACGTGGCGTGGAGGTAAATTCCGGGTGGAACTGACAGGAAAGAAACCATGGATGATCGCTTACTTCAATGACTTCCATCAGATTGCCATCCATGGATTTTCCAGTCACCCGAAGTCCTTTTTCTTCCAGGCGCGCAACATAATTGTTGTTGACCTCATAACGGTGCCGGTGACGCTCCACGATAACGTCTTTCTTGTAACAGGCTTTCACCAGGCTGCCTTCGAGCAGTCTGCATTCCTGGCCTCCAAGTCGCATGGTGCCGCCTAGATTAGAATTTTCCGTACGGGTTTCCGTGCCACCTGTGGCGTTGGTCCATTCTGTGATCAATGCAATGACCGGATCAGGTGATTGACGGTCGAATTCGGTACTGTTGGCTTTGGTCAGGCCAAGGACATTACGGGCAAATTCAATGACCGCAATATGCAGGCCAAGACAGATACCCAGATAGGGAATACGATTTTCGCGGGCATAACGGGCAGTCATGATCATGCCTTCTATGCCGCGTTCCCCGAAACCACCCGGCACAACTATGGCATCGACACCATCAAGCGCTTCCAGCCCCTCTGTTTCCACCAGACTTGAGTCGATATAACGTATGCGGACTCTGGTATTGGTCTGGATGCCTGCATGCTTGATCGCTTCAATAAGTGATTTGTAGGCATCAAGCAATTCCATGTATTTGCCGACCATGGCTACGGTAACTTCTTTTTCAGGCCGCAGCACACCTTCCACAACACGTTCCCATTCACTGAGATCTGCAGGCGGACACTCAAGGCCGAATTTTTTGACAATGATCTCATCCAGCCCGGTACTGTGCAGCAGTATCGGTGCAGAATAGATGGTTGCCGTATCCTGAAGTGATACCACCGCAGGGAGTTCAACGTTGGTAAACAGTGCTATCTTGCGTCTGGCTGATTCAGGGATTTCATGGTCACTGCGGCAAACCAGTATGTCAGGTTGGATACCGATGGAACGGAGATCCCTGACAGAATGCTGGGTGGGTTTGGTTTTGGTTTCTCCGGCAGTCGAGATATAGGGCACCAGGGTCAGATGCAGGAACAGGGCCCTGGCAGAACCGAGCTCAACCTTCATCTGGCGAACGGCTTCAAGGAAAGGCTGGGACTCAATGTCGCCTACCGTGCCACCAATTTCCACCAGTGCCACATCTGCATCGCCGGCTCCTGCAACGATCCTTTCCTTGATCTCGTCTGTGATGTGGGGAATCACCTGGATGGTGGCGCCAAGATAGTCACCACGCCTTTCCTTCTTGATCACATCTTCGTAGATGCGTCCGGCAGTGAAATTGTTGCGACTCGACATTTTGGCACGTATGAACCGTTCATAATGTCCTAGGTCGAGGTCGGTTTCTGCGCCATCCTCGGTAACAAATACCTCCCCATGCTGGAAAGGGCTCATCGTGCCGGGATCCACATTGATATAGGGATCAAGCTTGAGCATGGTTACTTTAAGCCCGCGGGCTTCGAGGATTGCAGCAAGAGAGGCAGAAGTGATGCCCTTGCCAAGTGAGGAAACTACGCCACCGGTAATAAAAATATAATGCGTCATTTACCGCCCATCAGAACTGGAAAAGCTGGTTAAGGAGACTCGTCAAAAAACATTTCGGGTTGTTTGCCCAGCCTCAGAAGCAGCCTTGTAAAGGTGTGACTGGAAAGCCGTTCGATGGGCGATCAGATTAACAGATGAGGTCAATATCCACAATCCAAATCTGCACGCTTCCACTCCAATCTGCCATTGTTGTTCCCTGCCTCACACCACCAGTTTTCGCTTACGGCCAGATCACCCACTGCAACCAGTTCGCCATTGCAGAAAAGCAGTGGGACATGGGGGCGTAACCATGGCGGAACGCCATTTTCCTGGAGCAGATTCTTGACGGTACGGGTTGGCCTGCCGCAAGGTTTGATGGTTTCGCCACCAGACCTGAAGCGGACCTCAATCTGACTGAGTCTGTCCATTGGCAAGCCCGGTCCCTCTGTTGGTGATAGAGTAAGCGTACCCAGCGGATAAGGCAGAGCAAGGGAATCACCGGTATTCCACACGCCAGCTTCGCTCTGGGGCAAGGAAGGCAAGACGTAGAGCTGTTGCCGGTACCTGCGAACAAAGAGCGTACTGTTATCACCGGCCCATTGCAGGAACGGCTCAGCATCCTCTGCCGCCGGGATAATATCCTGCTGGATTCCGCTTATCAGTGTATGGCTTACCCTGGGTCCGCCCAGTGCAAGGCTCCAGTGTTCCAGCCAGTATCTGAGCAGATTGCGCTGTCGGACTTCATCCAGCCTGGTCAGTTCGCCGATTTTCAAACGGTTGCCGGGTTGGGCCTGGACAGTCTGAAGATCAATTTTTGCCAGATTCTCAAGCAGTTTGTCTGCTTCCCTGCACATTGAAGCTGCTCGCGAGATTGCTGCTCCCGCGTGCGGCCATCTGCTTTCCAGCAGTGGTAATACCCTGCTGCGAAGAAAATTCCTGTCATGTGCCTCATCAGTATTGGAAGGATCTTCAATCCAGCAGAGTGCATTGGTTCTGGCACATGTCATAATGCTCTCACGACTGAATGGCAGCAAAGGACGCAGCAGGCGTCCGCTTCCCAGTGGTCTTTGAGGCGGAATACTCCCCAGACCTGCCGGACCACTACCCCGCATCAGGCGGTACAGGACAGTTTCTGCCTGGTCTCCCTGATGATGTCCCTGCAACAACAACCACTCGGGGCCAAGTTTCTGTTCAAAAATCCGGTAACGGGCATTGCGTGCAGCCATTTCCAGACTTTCTCCCGGCTTCGGGCTTACGGTTACCCGGACTGCTTCAAAGGGAATATCCAGTTGACTACAGAAGTCGGCACAATGACTGGCCCAATCCCGGGATGCCTGATGGATGCCATGATTGATATGCAGGGCCCGCAATTGCGCTGCAAGCTTGCCGGATGCCCGCAATGAGGCAAGGAGAAAAAGCAGCACTGAGGAATCCACACCGCCACTATAAGCCACCAGGATTTGGTCAGCCTGCCGGAGTGAAGGATTGAACTTGAGCAGCATATCGGGGTCAAGAATCCCGATATTGCCGGGAAAGTCAGTTGTGGATGGCACCATGGCTCATCAGTCGTCTGTAGCGTCTGTCGAGCAGGTCGTCTATATCCATGCTGCCCAATCGTGCAAGCTGTTCTGATAGGTTTTCTTTCAGGGACGATGCCATTTCCTTCATGTTGCGATGGGCACCACCCAGAGGTTCCATGATGGTCTGGTCAACAATACCGAGTTCTTCCAGTCGGGCAGAGGTCACCCCCATGGCTTCAGCTGCTGCTGCCTTGTGGTCAGCTGATTTCCAGAGAATCGTGGCACAACCCTCAGGTGAAATCACAAAATAGGTTGAATACTGCAGCATGTTCAGATGGTCACAGACCCCGATTGCAATGGCACCACCTGAATTCCCCTCTCCGGTCACTGTTGCAATGATGGGTGTGCGCAATCTGGACATGACAGCCAGATTCTCTGCTATGGCTTCATTGATCCCCCGTGCTTCGGAATCTACGCCCGGATAGGCGCCGGGAGTATCGATAAGGGTCAATACAGGCATTTTGTAGCGCTCGGCCATCATCATCAGGCGTCTGGCCTTGCGGTATCCTTCCGGCTTGGGCATGCCGAAATTCCGCTTCAGTTTTTCAGTGGTACTGCGTCCCTTCTGGTGACCGATAATCATGACTGGCTTGTTGTCCAGGTAGGCAATACCACCAATCAGGGCTGGATCGTCAGCAAAATAACGGTCGCCATGCAGTTCATCGAAATCCGTAAAAATGTAGCGTATGTAATCTTCGGTATAGGGGCGCAATGGATGCCGCGCCAGTTGTGAAATCTGCCAGGGTGAAAGAGAGTTGAAGATCTTTTCAGTGAGCTTCAGGCTTTTGTCCTGGAGTTTGGAAATTTCCTCACTGATATTGAGTTTGTTGTCTGTGCCCACCAGGCGCAGTTCATTGATCTTGACTTCAAGATCTGCGATTGGTTGTTCAAATTCCAGATAATCGGGATGCATATTGTTTGTTTACTTCTCTAAGAATTTCATCAGTTAAAACGATTTCGGGTGCAACTTCAATAATGTCTATGTGTAGCCTTCAATTGTTAACTTGCTCTGACTGACCAGTGACCAGTCAACAAGTGACTGGCAAACAATCAGTAATAGCGCAGACTGACATTGTCAGGACCGTACTGGTCTCTCAGTTTGTGCAATAGTTCTTCATCCGGTTTCACCAGCCATGCATCACCAAGATTGATGGTGCCACAGGCTATGGTATTGACCACGTTCAAAGAGACCTGACAGCCTTTGTTCCCTGCCCGCTTGCCTTCGCCGGTAGCCGCACCATTTGCACCGGGAATTTCATCGGTGCTTATTCTGGAATCTCCCAGCATACCGGAAAGTGCTGACAGGGTGTCGTGCGCCCTGCCTGGCAAAGTTACAGACAGTGTTTTCGCATATTGCTGCCTTGCCTCATCCAGACTCATCAGGCTCCTGGTTCGCAATTGCATCCTGTCGTCGCCATTATACTCGTCCAGACTGACTATCCCATCCACTATGACAATTGAGTCCTTGCGCAAGAGTTCCCTGTACTGCAGATAGACTTCTCCGAACAGGGTAGCTTCCACCCTGGCGCTGCGGTCGTCCAGTGTCATGATGGCAATGGTGTCACCACGTTTGCTCTTGATTATTCTCACATCATGGATGAGTCCGGCTACAAGCTGACTGGCCTTGTCTGGCTTCAGACTGTTAAGCCTGCTTCTGGTGATCTGCCCCAGCTCTTCCAGATATCCGGAAATGGGATGGCCGGAGAGAAACATGCCCAGGGTTTCCTTCTCCTCCTGCAGCCGCCTCATATCACTCCATTTGCGAATGTGCCTGAAATTGGCATAAACATCACCATTTTCGACAGTTGTCGTGATTTCTCCGAAAAGATCATTGACACCACTGGCTTCCATTCTGCTGTTCTGCTCTGCGGTTTTGACGGCGTCGCCCATGGCAGCCAGCAGAATAGCCCTGTGTGCGCCAAAATCATCACAGGCACCGGAACGGACCAGGGCTTCTATGGACCTCTTGTTGATTGCGCCCAGATCCACACGCTTGCAGAAATCGAACAGATCGCTGAAGGGGCCGCTCTTTTCGCGGATCATGATGAGGTTTTCCACCGGTCCTTCCCCGAGTCCCTTGATGGCGCCAAGCCCATATACGATCTGGCCATTGCTGTTGACGGTGAAGGAAAAACGGCCGCTGTTCACATCCGGGGGCAATACCTGCAGTCCCATGCGGCGGCACTCTTCCACGAGAATGACTATCTTGTCGGTATTCTGCATGTCAGCAGACAGTACTGCAGCCATGAAGTGGGCCGGGTAAAAACACTTGAGCCAGGCAGTCTGGTAGGAAACCAGCGCATAAGCCGCAGAATGGGATTTGTTGAAACCATAATCGGCAAACTTTTCCATCAGATCAAAGATCGTGGAAGCTGTTCTGGCATTGATATTTTTGGCTTCTGCACCGGCCAGAAACAATTCGCGCTGCTTCTGCATCTCCTCTTTCTTTTTCTTGCCCATTGCCCTGCGGAGCATGTCAGCACCACCGAGTGTATAGCTTGCCAGGACCTGGGCGATCTGCATGACCTGTTCCTGGTAAAGGATCACCCCATAGGTGTTTCGCAGCACAGGTTCAAGTTCTGCATGCGGATAATCCACTGCTTTTCTGCCGTGTTTGCGATCTATGAAGTCATCAACCATGCCGGAGCCGAGAGGTCCCGGCCTGAACAGGGCCACAAGTGCAATAATATCTTCGAAGCAGCTCGGCTTGAGCCTTTTGATGAGATCCTTCATGCCCCGTGATTCGAGCTGGAAAACAGCAGTGGTTTCTCCGTTTTCCAGCATGCGGTATACAGATTCGTCATCAAGAGGAATGGTGTTGATGTCGACAGGATCCTGTTTGCGCGTCTCATTGATCATGCGCAGGGCCCAGTCAATGATTGTGAGCGTACGCAGACCCAAAAAGTCGAATTTCACCAGGCCGGCGCTTTCCACATCATTCTTGTCGAATTGTGTAACGAGATTGCCGCCGCTTTCATCACAGAAAAGTGGTGTGAAATCCGTGAGCCTGGTTGGCGCTATTACTACCCCACCTGCATGTTTACCGACATTGCGTACGATCCCCTCCAGTTGCTCAGCCATTTCCATGATTTCCTGGGCTTCCTCATCTGCCGCGAGGAATTCTGGAAGTTGTGGCTCCTGCTGCTTGGCTTTTTCCAGTGTCATACCGGGTTCAAAAGGCACCAGTTTGGAAAGCTTGTCAGCCAGTGCATAGGACTTGCCCTGCACACGCCCCACATCCCGGATTACAGCCTTGGCTGCCATGGTGCCGAAAGTGATGATCTGGGAAACGGCATCATGACCATACAGATCTGCCACATGTTCTATGACGCGGTCTCGCCCTTCCATGCAGAAATCCACATCGAAATCCGGCATGGATACGCGCTCAGGGTTCAGGAAACGCTCGAAAAGCAGGTCATAGGCCAGTGGATCAAGGTCAGTGATCTTCAAGGCATAGGCAACCAGTGAACCTGCACCTGAGCCCCTGCCCGGCCCGACAGGAATATTGTTGTCCTTGGCCCACTGGATAAATTCCATGACTATGAGGAAGTAACCCGGGAAGCCCATCTGATTGATGATATTGAGTTCAAAATCCAGTCTGTCGTGATAGCGTCTGCGGGTTTCTGCAAAGTCATCACTATTGCTGTCGAACAGTTTTTCGAGCCTGCCCTGCAGCCCTTTCTCACTTTCCTCACGCAGGAATTGTTCTATGGTCATTCCTTCCGGAATCGGATAATTCGGCAGGAACGGTTTGCCCAGCTGGAGGTCCAGATTGCATCTTCTGGCGATTTCCACTGAATTTTCCAGCGCTTCAGGAATGTCGCTGAACAATTCTGCCATTTCTTCAACCGATTTCAGGTATTGCTGGTCGGCGTATTGTCGCGGGCGGCGCGGGTCATCCAGTGTGCGTCGTTCATTGATGCACACACGGACTTCATGCGCTTCGAATTCATCCTCATAAAGGAAACGCACATCGTTGGTGGCCACCACGGGTGTATCAGTTTCAAGTGCAAGATCAACGGCCAACTGCACGTGTTCCGTATCACCTGCCCTTTCCGTTCTCTGCAGTTCCAGATAATAGGCATCCGGAAATATCGCGAGCCAGGCTTTGAGCAGTAGCTTGGCCTGCGCCATGTCGCCACCCAGCAATGCCTTGCCTACATCGCCAGCTGAGGCACCGGAAAGTGCTATCAGACCTTCTGCATGGTCTGCAATCCAGCTGCGCCTTACCGTTACTTGCCCCCTGTACTGCCCCTTTTGGTATGCCATGGAGATAAGCATGATGAGATTGCGATAACCGGTAGTATTGCGGACCAGTACCGGCAGCAGGCTGGTCTGTTCAGGATTGTCGTCTTCGGCAACCAGCAGGTCACAACCACAGAGTGGCTTGATGCCTTTTGCCATGGCCGCAGTGTAGAACTTGATCAGTCCATAGAAATTGAGATGGTCCGTGATAGCCACAGCGGGCATATCAAGTTCGGCCACCCTGGTGATGAGAGGTTTTATCCTGATCAGGCTGTCCACTACCGAGTATTCGGAGTGCAGGCGCAAATGTACAAACCCTGTATTGGACAAGGATGGACTCTGATCTGTTGCTGACATCGGGGCAGTGTTTCTGGTTACGTATTCCTGAAGAAGTTTACCGGCATCACTGAGACTTTGACAGCTTGACGCCAGTTGTCTCAAGAACTCTGGCAACAGGGGCAAAGCTGCGCCTGTGCAGTGGTGTTACACCATGATCCTGAAGGGCTTTGAGGTGTTCAGTTGTCGGGTAACCTTTGTGCCTGGCCAGACCATAGCCAGGATACCTGGCATCAAGGGCAACCAGTTCACGATCGCGGGTAACTTTGGCCAGCACCGATGCTGCCGCAATGGACAGGATACGGCTGTCTCCCTTGACTACAGCCTGGCTACGGTGATGCCACGGCGGGCAACGGTTGCCGTCGACATAGACATAATCCGGTTGCAGGACAAGCCCTTCCACTGCGCGTGTCATGGCCAGCAGACTTGCCCTGAGTATGTTAAGACTGTCTATTTCGCTTACAGAGGCTCTTGCTACTGACCAGGCAAGTGCAGATTCACAGATTTGTCCGTAAAGTTTTTCCCGCTTTTTTTCTCCAAGCATTTTTGAATCATTCAAGCCGGGAAGATGGCAGTCAATCGGCAGAATAACCGCAGCAGCGACTACATCTCCTGCCAGCGGGCCACGTCCTGCCTCATCAACGCCTGCAATCAGCTCGCCGATACAGTCATCCATACTGAATGCCAATTGCGCCTTTGGTTTCATGGGCGATGAGAAATCAGGCTGATCACCGCCGCAGCAGCCTTGTCACTTGCGTTCTGTTTAAGCTGCTCATGCAAGTGCTGATACCGGGTCATGAGTTGTTGATGGGCAAGGTCCCTGTCGAGAAGTCTTTGCATTTTTTCGGCCATTACAGTCGGCTGCACCTGGTCCTGTACCAGTTCATCGACCAGTTTTTCTCCTGCAAGCAGATTAGGGAGTGAAAAATATGGCACTTTTACCATCCTCGAAATGATGGCAAATGACAAGGCCCCCATCCGGTAACAGACCAGCATTGGCAGCTTGTAGAGCATGGCTTCAAGCGATGCGGTCCCTGATGCCAGCAATGCGGCATCTGCTGCCTCCATGACTATTCTTGACTGACCATCAACCAGCTGTATGTCCAGTGCCTGTATATCGGGCATCCGGGCGATCTGTTCCCTGCGAGCCAGTGAAGCGCAGGGCAGTATCACTTGAAGCCGGGGATCCGCTTGCTGCAACCTGGCTGCTGTCTGTAAAAACACCGGTGCCAGTCTGGCCACTTCATCCCGGCGGCTACCGGGCAGAATGGCAAGTACCGGCCTGTCAATTGCAAGACCAAGTCTGCTTCTGGCACCGGGTTTATCCGGAACAAGTGGAATATTGTCTGCAAGAGGGTGACCCACATAGGCTACCGGCACCTGACGCGCCTTGTAGAACACAGCCTCAAACGGGAAAAGGGCCAGCACCAGATCACAGGCTGCAGCAATCTTGCGGATCCTGCCCTGACGCCAGGCCCAGACCGAGGGACTGACATAATGCACAGTTCTCATTCCCGCTTTTCTTAGCCGTTTTTCTATACCCAGATTGAAGTCCGGAGAGTCGATGCCTATGAAAACATCCGGCGGGTCTTCTCGAAAATGGCGTATGACATTTTTTCTGATGCGCAGAAGTTCAGGGAGGCGTTTCAGCGGTTCAGTGAGACCCATAACGGAAAGCCGTTCCATGTGCACCATCGAGCTGAGGCCTTGTGCCTCCATGAGAGGCCCGCCTATACCTTCGAATCGGATATCGGGAAAGTAATGAAGCATTGCCTGCATGAGGCCCGCACCCAGAATGTCGCCGGAGCTTTCCCCGGCCAGGATGCCAACCCGCAGTATCGGGTTCATCAGCGCATGATGCCCTTGCGTGAATTCCTGACAGATTCCATCAGGACAGCCACTTCTGGACAGTTTGCGGTGAGCGCTTCCATTTGCCCAAGTGCCTGCTCAACGGTATTACCGAGTCGGTAGAGCATCTTGAAGGCCTTGCGCAGGGTCTGGATGCTTTCCCGGCTGAATCCTCTTCGCTCAAGACCGGTGATATTGATACCTTTTGCTTCCGGTGGATTGCCGTTAACGATCACAAAAGCCGGCACGTCCATGTTCACGTGTGTCTGGGCACCGACAAAACTGTGGGCGCCAATCCGGAGAAACTGGTACACACCTGCAAATCCGCCAAGAATTGCCCAGTCTTCGACTATGACATGCCCGCTGACAGAAGCATTGTTGGAAAAAATTGTATGATTTCCCACCTGGCAATCATGCGCAACATGGGAATATGGCATGAACAGGTTGTTGTTGCCTATGCGGGTGATGCTGCCGCCGAATTCCGTACCCCTGTGGATAGTGGCGCCTTCTCGTATCGTATTGTCATCACCGATTTCGAGCCAGGCTTCCTCGCCATGGAATTTGAGATCCGAGGGGTCCTCCCCCACGGAGGCGAACTGGAAAACACGGTTACGCTGCCCTATCCGGGTAGGTCCCCGGATTACTACATGTGAGCCGATAACACAGCCATCCCCGATCTCCACACCCGGTCCGATGATCGTCCAGGGTCCAATGGTGACATTACTGCCGATTCTGGCGCCGGGATCAATAATAGGATCATGCCCGTTCATGGTTCATCCCGCTGAAAATCCGGTGAGTTGCCCAGGGCTGTAAATTCATGGTCAGGACCGGAAGTCTGTTATTCTTTTCTTTCTGCACAGAGGATGGTTGCTTCACAGGCGGTTTCACCAGCGACTGAGGCTCTGCATTCGAACTTGTAGATACCTCTTCTCACTGTGACGATTTCAGCTTCAAGGATCAACTGGTCACCTGGTACTACAGGACGTTTGAGGCGGACATTGTCAGCACCCACGAAATAATACAGGTAGCCATCCTGGGGCAGTTTTTCCTGGCTTTTGAATCCAAGCACACCCGCTGCCTGTGCCATCGCCTCAATGATCAGAACGCCCGGCATGATTGGCTTGCCGGGGAAATGACCTTCGAAAAACTCTTCGTTTACAGTGACATTCTTGTAGGCCTTGATACGCTTCCCAAGTTCAATCTCCACCACTCTGTCCACCATCAGGAAGGGGTAGCGCTGTGGTAGATAATTCTTGATATCGGCAATGTGCATCATGGGTTGGGCCTGCAGTAAAAAATCGGTTCAGTGGTTATTCAGTTTCAGTGTCATTTTCACCAGTACCAGGGTTGTTTCCCTTGCGGCTGGCCATTTTTTTCCACATCTCATCCAGACGTGAGAACCTGGCAATGTTCTTTTTCCAGGTTGCTGAATCTGACAGGCCCGTGCCGGAAGAATATATGCCGGGTTTGCTGATTGAGCGGCTTACCAGAGACATTGCTGTAATCGTGACACCATCACAGATACGAACGTGGTTGATGATGCCTACAGCACCGGCAATGATACAGTTTTTACCGATTTCAGAGCTACCTGCAATTGCGCTGCATCCGCAGATAATGCTGTTTTCTCCAATTCTGACATTGTGGGCTATCTGGACCTGGTTATCGATTTTCACACCATTGGCAATGGTGGTATTTTCAATAGCACCCCGATCTATGGTTGTGCCAGCACCAATTTCCACATCATCACCGATTTCCACGCCACCCAGCTGGTGAATCTTCACGTGCCGGTTGCCGTCAGATGCAAAGCCGAAACCGTCAGCTCCCAGAACTACGCCTGAATGAATGATGTTTCTGTTGCCGATACTGACGCTATCATAAATGGTGATATTGGGGTGCAGTCGACTGTCACTTCCTATCCGGCAGTGTTGCCCGATTACCGAGTTTGCGCCAATACTGACCCCCGCTTCTATGATTGTGCCGGCACCTATGCAGACATTGGGGCCAATTACGGCTTGGCGATGTACCTGTGCCTGTCCGGATATTTGAGCCGAGGGATGAATTCCCGGCTGCTCTTGTCGTTCAGGTACGAAAAGCGCAGAAGCTTCAGCAAAGGAAAGATAGGGTTTCTTGCTGAGCAGTACCGGACAATTGCAGAGATCTGCATACTGCTCATGGACAATTACAGCCCCTGCACGGGAATTCTCAAGGGATTTACGATAACGGGGATTATGGTAGAAGCTCAGATCGGACTGCCCGGCCCGCTCCAGAGAAGCGAGGCCGGTGATTTTCTGAGCGGGATTTCCCCGCAGTTCCAGCTTCAACAGGCTGGCCAGTTCCTTAAGTGTAAAGGCTGACACTCGCCGCCCACTAGCAGCTTATTGCTGCTGATTCAGTTTTTCCGTCACACGTGCAGTAATATCGAAGGCATCCTGATAATGCAGAACTCCTTCCGCACGAAAAACAATATCGTAGTTTTCCTGTTCAACCACTTCAGTGATTGCCAGGAGCAGGTTCTGTGCATATGTCTGCTGGAAAGCCTGACGGCGTTCCTGAAGCAGATTCTGGATTTTCTGGACAAGGAACTGGTATTGCACGCCAATCTCCTGGATCTGCTCCGCCACTTTGCGCTGCTCTGCTTCACTCATTACAGCGGCGTCTTTCTGCAGTTTTTCCTGCAAACCGGTAGCTTCTTCGGCCAGAGTCCGAACTTTCTGTTCATCTTCGGCAGTTTCAGTACGCATTTCCTGCTCAACCCGCTTTGCTATATCGGAATTGAACAGGGCTGCAGCCATGTCGAGGACTGCAATTTTCATCTGGGCCTGTGCATTTACCGAACCGGCAGAAAATGCCAGTACTGCAACAAGCATTGCCTTGATGGCGGTGGTAAATACACTATTTTGAATGCTCTGTATCTTGTTCATGTATATCTCTCAAATT
Organism: Gammaproteobacteria bacterium; assembly: GCA_030831125.1. GTDB lineage: Bacteria > Pseudomonadota > Gammaproteobacteria > Pseudomonadales > Pseudohongiellaceae > CAILUG01. The sequence goes on along the minus strand of JAURLQ010000159.1, from coordinate 4,631 downwards.
TTGCCAATTCGAAAATTCAACCTGTTTCAGGGACCGCTGTCCCTGAATTTTATTGCCTTGTCGGGAATAACTTCAGACCCTGGGCCCGGATATGAAATACGTATCAGAACGTTTGCCCCAGGTTGAACTGGAATATTTCAGTTTCGTCTATGTTACTGGTATTAAAGGGTTTGGCAAGGCTGAACGACATTATACCAAAGGCACCTGACTGCCAGCTTACCGAGACACCTGCAGAATACCTCAAATCACCTATCGAGAAGCCCGTGCAGTTATTGTTGTCAATCTGATCCTGGGAACAGTAACTTGAGAATACATTGCCGGCATCCACAAACAAGGCAGATCTCACACGGGATCGGTCGTCGATAAATGGCAGAGGGAAAAGCAGCTCAATCGTGCCGGTTGCCTGGATATTGCCACCAAAGGGTGATGGCCGGCCTGAATACAGGTTTCGGCGGCCGAGTTGCTGCTCCAGTATGGGAAGCCCTGTTTCATCAAACAGCGGGTTGCCATCTGCATCCACAGCATTCTGCAGCACATAGGCGGCCGGAGATGTGAAATCAATTTGCGGAAAGCCGTCGAGCCCAAGCACGATGTTGCCATTTTCGTCTTTTACATACGTGGCATTGTCGGTTACATAGTTCTGCGGAAATGTGGCTCTCGGGCCCAGTGTATTACGTTCAAAGCCCCTCACAGTACCCAGTCCGCCTGCATAGAAATTCTGGAAAAATGGCAACTGTTCGGTCGATCCATAGCCGTCACCATAACCAAGGTCTGCCCTGGCATGAATAATCCATTCTCCAAAAAGCGGGAAATAGCGTTCACGGTAATAGCGGAGGCGATAATAGGACAAATCACTTCCTGGCACCGTGAATTCAAAAGACAGGCTCTGTGCGCCACCGGCAGTCGGGAAAAGCCCTAGGTTGAGCGTCGATTCAAGCCAGGTTATGGCGAGTGTGAGATTGTTGAACTTGTCCCCGTCACGATCCAGAAAGCCCAGACGCTGATTGAATGCTGTCGGTGGCAGTTCGCTGATGGGGGCAATAACGGGCTCGGTAATCGGAAAGATGGTGCCGGTAATCGGGTCGTAGAAGGAACTGGTTCTCCCGGGGACCTTGATATAGTTGGTAATACCGGGAATGAGGTCAGGACTGGACTTGATTTCCTGGACCGGACCGAAACCTTCATCAATCCTGGTGTTTGAAAAGCCGAAATTGAAAGAAAGTGACTGGTTTTCACCCAGCTGATAACCATAGGTGGTGCTGAGTGTGAACTGGTCAGTACTGTAACTGGCAAGGTTCAGCTCAGCAAAGTCGGAAGAGGAATATCCGACACTGAAGCCCCTGCTGACACCATCAATCGTGTAATAGGGGTCAAAATAATTGAAACTGTAGTTCGTGCTGAAGTCACTTGTGTTTGCGTTGATGCCTATGCTTTTTCCTGTACCAAGGAAGTTTGCCATCTGCAGATTTGCTGACAATACCAGACCCTGGACCTGGCCATAACCTATGGAACCGCCAATGGTGCCCGAGAGCTGTTCCTCTACGGAAAAGTCGACATCAATCTGGTCGGTAGTACCCGGTACGGTATTGGTTTCAAATTCCACATTCGCGAAATAACCGAGTCTTTCCAGACGAATCTTTGACTGTTCCAGCGCAGCATTGGAAGCAGGTGCACCTTCCATCTGGCGCATTTCCCGTCGCAGCACATCGTCAGCAGTATTGGTGTTGCCCTGGAAAGTAATCCTGTTTACATAGGTGCGATCACCCGGATTCACGAAGAAGGTGATATCGACAGACTTGTCTGATTCATCGATGGAGGGTACGCCCTCCACTTCCGCAAAAAAGTAGCCCCGGTTGCCAAGTAACTGGGTCATGAATTCTGATGTGGTGGTAACCAGTTGCTGGGAGAAAACCTGCCCTTCCTGTACCTGGATAACCAGCCTGAGCAGGTCTTCGGAATCGACCAGGTCACCGGCCAGCTCCACTTCACTGACGGTATAGACCTCGCCTTCGGAAATGTTGATGGTGATGTAGACCTGGGACTTGTCGGGTGACACTGACACCTGCGTGGAAGTGATGTCAAAGTTGATGTAGCCCTGGTCCATGTACCAGGAAGTAAGGCGTTCGAGGTCACCATTGATTTTTTCGCGGGCATAACGGTCATCTTTCTTGATGAACGAGGTCAGATGCGTAGTCTGCAATTCGAAAAGATCCAGCAACTCTTCATCATCAAAGATGGTGTTGCCCACGATATTGATATGGATGATCTTGGAAGGGTCGCCTTCATTGATATTGATGTTGAGGCCTACCCTGTTCCTTTCCTGCTCCTGTACATCAAGTTCCACGCTGGCACCATACATACCCTGTGCCACATACTGCTCGGCGAGAGCCAGCTGCATGCCTTCCAGAATCTGTGGTTTGTAAACCTGGCCAACTGCGAGGCCGGCATTTTCCATATTGCTCAACAGTGCCTCGGTCGGGATGAGCTTGTTGCCTTCAATATTGATAACTGAAATCGTAGGGCGTTCTTCAACCCTGATGATGAGCACGTTGTCCTCTGTAAGAACTTCTATATTCTCGAAATAGTCGGTGGCAAAGACATCCCGGATAATGTTGGTGATGTCAGCCTGTTCTATCTGGTCTCCGACACTGATGTTCAGGACACCGAAAACACTGCTGGCTGCCACTCGCTGCAAACCCTCCAGACGAATGTCTGAAACAGTAAAACCCTGGGCGAGTGCGAAATGCGGCAGTGCGGTAAGGAGGCATACTGCAAGCGGTCTTTTGAGAAACTTCAACATCTTCAAAAAGCTTTACCTGATGACTTGATTGTCGGGAAATGGAACCTGTGCAATATCAAAATTCAGAACAGACGGTTTACATCGTTGTACAGGGCCAGAAACATCAGACAGGATATAACCAGAATTCCCGCCTGCATGCCGAGCTCCTGTACCCTTCTGGGCAAGGGTCTGCGTATGATTGCTTCGATACCGTAATAAAACAGATGACCACCATCGAGAACCGGAATTGGCAATAAATTGAGCACTCCCAGGCTGATACTCAACACGGCCAGAAAGCCAATGTAGTATTCAAACCCGAAGCTTGCCGTTTGCCCCGCAACCTGCGCAATTGTGATGGGTCCGCTGATGTTCTTGACAGAAATGAGACCTGCCAGCATTTTCTTGATGGAGACCAGCACAAAAACACTGTTGTTCCAGGTTTCCTCCACCGCTTCGGAAATGGCTGCAACAGGAGAATAGCTCATGGAGCGGTTCATCCACTGGGGTAACTGCGGCAAGGCAACAGAGGCACCTATATAACCCTGTGTATTCCCTTCTGTATCCAGCTCCGGTTCCCCGGTTGCACCCATTCTGATCGCCGGCCGCAATACCAGTTCCATTGGCAGGCCATTGCGTTGCAGGCCTACTGATAATTCGGATTCAGGGTTGCTCCGTATGATTTCCAGCCATTGTGTCCAGCTTTGCACGGCCAGACCATTTGAGGAAGTAATCAGGTCGCCGGCAAGGAAACCGGCATCATTTGCCCTGCTATCCTGCAGTACCTGATCAAGCCGTGGCGGAATGAACTGGTGGTAAGGTACAAGTCCAATTGCGCCCATAAGATCCGGTTCGTCCACGCCAGCCAGCCAGCGTTGCACGGGTACTGATATCCGGCGCTGCAGGGAAGATTCTGCAGAGGAAACGGTGAACTCGATGGTGCCGCTTTCGCCGAGGCGATCCAGCAGGGCCAGATTGACTTCCTGCCATGTGGCAGTGTCTTCGGCATCTACCTGGATAATTTCGTCGTCAGCGAGCATCCCGGCAATTGCAGCCGGCGAGTCAGGCTCGACATATCCGACAACCGGTGCAAGACCGGACACGCCTGTTGTAAACATGAGCCAGTAAAGCACTATGGCCAGCATGAAATTGGCAACAGGCCCGGCTGCTACGATAGCGGCCCTTTGATACAGGGGTTTGTTATTGAAGGCCCGAGTTGCCATGGCAGGTGCAACATCGTCATGTTCACCCAGCATTTTCACATAACCACCCAGCGGCAGCATGCCAATGACATATTCAGTGGGTTCTTCGTCCTCGAAACCGGGTTCAGGCTTGCCCCGCCAGCGGAAAATCGGTTTGCCGATCCCTATGGAAAAGCGCTCTACCCTGACCCCACAGCGCCGTGCAACCCAATAATGGCCATACTCGTGAAAGGTCACGAGTATGCCGAGGGTAACCAGCATGGCGGCGATGCTGATGAATGCGCTGCTCATCATTTCCATCAGTTCAGTATTCTTGTCGTTTTTGCCGTAAATCAGTCATTTGAGCGTGAAACTTCATGTTTAGTACAGTTTAAGCCTCAGGAGTTCCTCTGAAGCTGAACATGATATTAATGTCTTTTCTCATACCAGATATTTGCCAGCCCTGGCCCGTGCTTCACGGTCCGTCTGCAGGATGGATTCAAGGTCTCCCGGAGCCGGGAGATCAAGGTCCTGCAGTACCCTGTCAATGATAACAGGAATTTGGGTAAAGCCGACTTGCCCATTGAGAAAGCCTGCAACGGCAACCTCGTTGGCTGCATTGAATATGATCGGGGCGGCACCCCTGGCTGTGGCAACTTCCCTTCCCAGGGGTA
>JAURLQ010000158.1 GCA_030831125.1 Gammaproteobacteria bacterium | reverse complement strand
GTCCACAACATCGATAAACAGATATTCGTGTTCCCGGCTATCCCTGATCCTGCTGAACAGGGGGTCATCATCTGCCGGCAAACGGACTATGGTCACTTCGCCGGTTTCATTTTTCTCCAGATAACCCTGGTAACGCTGTGGTAACAGACCTTCTCCGTATTGCAGCAGGGCGACATTGCGGATCCGTGCAGATTCAGCCGGTGCAAGGGTGCTTAGCTGATTTTGAAGATCCGTCACGATGGCTGAAAAAAGATAGGCAAACACTTCATCACTGAGCACATTTTCGTTGAGGGACTCTGAATCAACGGCCTCACCGCTGTACTGTTTTTCAAGCCAGACCCTGCCGGTGCTGTCTATTGCATGAACCGCCAACGTCAGCTTCTGTCCGTCACTTTCCAGCACCTTGCCGCTTATTGATATATCTGCGCCAGTATCTGCAATAGGCAGTACCCTGACCGCACCAAAGCTGCCACTGGCTTCCAGACGGTAACGCAGATAAAGGGCCAGGTATCGTGCTTCTGCATCGCGGATTTCTGTTGTGATGTCACTGCTATTGGTTGCCTGGGGTGAAGCATCTGCGGTCTGGCTTGCGGATTCAGCAGGTACTTCGAATATCCCGATGCTGATATCCAGATAGATGTCCTGCTGGGCCAGGCTGTATGGTGAGGCCAATGCCACAAGGACAATCAACAGCGTGCAGAATGCATTTGGTAACTGGAAAGGCTTGTTCAACGTGGTGTGCCCCGCTGGCTGCAGACCGTGTTTCTGGTGAGTGTGAGCAGGCAGTTGTAGTCCACTTCAGGAGGGATAAAGCGCTGGTAGTAGTTGCTTATCACCAATGGTACTGCAACCGATCCCGAGCTTACCTGGGTGGTGACATTCAGCATGGATGCATCGGCATTCAGGCTGAACTGGTGGCTTATGTTGAGCCCGCCAGCAAGTGTCATCCGGAAAATCAGCCTTTCCTGGTCCCAACCGCACAAATCAGTTCCGAATGCATTGGATGTGGTGCTGTACAGTCTGTCCAGATAATTGCAATGCAGGGTGAAGTCATCTTCGCGCTCGATATCTATGCTGTTTTCGTCCTGCAGTATTTCCAGCAGGGGCATACGGGTAAGTTCTTCCGTGAATCTGGCAAGCCCGTTGATGGTGGCGGTTGAAAGTCCTGCAGGTGGCCCGCCCTGCAGGTCGCCACGTCCCTGGCTTATAGCGTAGCGTCTCTGCACATCGGCAATATAAAGGCTGAAACGATTGTTGAAGTCATCACTGAGCTGGTAGTTCTTTTCCCAATGACCACTGAAGTCTCTCGGTTCGTCAGTCCTCATTGGGGCTTCATCAGAAGAGGGAGCATCCATGGGTGTACTGCATCCGCCACACAGCAGCAGGCAGGCAGAGAGTGTATGAAAGGCATTCCGGAACATTGGAAATTCACTATTCGTAGGAACGCTGATGATAGGTTGCTGGCAGAAAGTGACCAGCAGGGTTTACAGGATGCTATAACGCACGAATAGCGTCCACGACTACATCAAAATCGGGCCTCTCCCGATAGTTTTCCTCGGCAAACTTGCGCAGGATGGTGCCATCGGGGGAAATGATCATGATGCCGGGTTGCGGCACCCCATAGGCAAAGTGGCCTGGCTCGTAATCGGTGTTGAGAATGCCAAAGGCGTTAACGTGTTTGATATCCTCGTCATGCAGCATGGGAAAGCCAACACCCTGATCCAGCTCAACTTCCTTGAGGGTTTCAACCGGATCGTAAGTGATGGTGGCAACATTGAAACCAAGTTCCGGGAAAGTGTCTGCCACTGCGGCCAGGTCTACCAGCTGGGCCTTGCACCAGGGGCACCAGTCAAATGAGCGGTTGAACAGCAGCACCAGCCCTTTTTCTCCGGAAAGCGTATCCAGGGTCATGATCTGGCCATTCTGGTCAGGAGCTTCCAGTACGGGTATCTTGCTGCCCTCCGGGAAGTCGGGCGCCCAGTCAAATTGCTGGGCCGTAACCACGGTGCTGAAGACCAGTAACAGGGCGGTTACTATTGTTCTTGAAAAGCGCATATGGTTTCTCCTGAAGTTGACCTGAAGGTGAATAGCTTCAGTGTCGCCTGATTCGATCACATTGGAAATCGGGCAATGATCCTGTTTGGGGTTTCTTGGTTCTTTGTAATGGCGGCTTGACCATTATTGTTTCTTCGACACGCCGTAAACCCATCCATGGGGGCTCGGCTGCGGCATCCCTGCCGCAGACGGTCTCAGATCCAAAAATGGTCAAGCCGCTACCCGGCATCTGCTGAAATTCAAACAAACCCAAGACCAGAAATTGACCATGAGTATCGGATTATTATTGCAAACAAGGGTATGCAGGAAAATTTCCTGTTAATTTATACACATAGCAGTAAGTCGTCAGATGTTCTGTTAAGAAAGTGCGATAACTCTCGCGCGAAATTTTAACTTGTTGAATTGATTGGAAAAAAATTGAAATCAATGTTAATAACGATCTTTTACATGTCCGGACAGCGTCACATTTGCAGGAAAATGCGGCAAATTACTCACACTTTTATCCACAGCCTTGTCCTGCAAGGCCTTTATTGCCGCAAAGCAAGAAAAGGCCTGTTACTGTCAGTTGTGGATAAGTCCTTTGATATCAAACCGGTTTCACTTTTTCCCGGGAGCCAGATGCATGCAGAAAAGCGCTGAACTCAAACTGGCCGTGCGCGATTACGAGTGTGACCTGCAGGGTGTGGTCAACAATGCGGTGTACCAGAACTATCTGGAACATGCCCGGCATGAATTTCTCAAAGGTAACGGTATCCATTTTGCTGTGCTGGCCAGTGAGGGGATCAATCTTGTAGTTACGCGTATAGAGCTGGATTACCGCGCATCCCTTGTCAGTGGCGATGAGTTTGTCATCCAAACGAGGCTGGAGCAGGTCAGTCGCCTGCGTTTTGCCTTCCATCAGACCATCATTCGCACATCCGATAACACGACCATGCTCGACGCAGTAGTGACCGGGTCCGGCGTCAATGCCAGTGGCAAGCCCTTTCTCCCACAATCCCTGTTGGCCCTGATGGCTGATATGTCAGCGTAATCTTGACCATGATGATCCCCGATGCCCCAATTTTCGTAAGTCCAGTTACATCAATATAAAATCAAGGAGTACCCTATGGCACTGCCAAAAATCGGCAATCTTGCCCCGGCATTTACCCTCGCTGACCAGAATGGCAACAAGCATTCCCTGAAGGATTATCGCGGACAGACAGTGGTTGTGTATTTCTATCCCAAAGCCATGACACCTGGTTGCACCGTTCAGGCATGCGCTTTGCGAGACAGCAGTAAAGTGCTCGAAAAAAATGGTATCAGGGTTTTTGGTATCAGTAATGACCCGGTTGGCCGGCTCAAGAAATTCGAGGAAAAGGAAAAACTCAACTTCACCCTGCTGTCAGACGAAGACCATGCCGTCTCCGAAAAGTACGGAGTCTGGGGTCTCAAGAAATTCATGGGCAGGGAATACATGGGCCTGCACCGTATGACCTTTATCATTGATGGTGAAGGCAAACTGCTGCACATCATGGAGAAAGTGAATACCAAGACCCATCACGATGATGTGTTGGCCTGGATCAGTGAAAATTCATGAATTACTGCATTAAAGCGACAGCAGAATGAAACTGTATTACCGCCAGTATTCTGAATCGGGCCCGCCAGTAGTGCTGTTGCATGGGCTGTATGGCAACCAGGCCAACCTGGCCTGGCATGCCAGGAAGCTGGCAGAAAACTTTGCCGTCCATGCCCTTGATGCCCGCAACCATGGGCAGTCACCGCGCAGTGATTCCATGACCCTTGAGGAAATGGCAGCTGATCTTGTTGAAACACTTGATGCACTCGGGCTGGATCGGGTCAGTTTGATGGGGCATTCCATGGGCGGGAAGGTGGCGATGCTCTGTGCCCTGCAGCAGCCACAAAGAGTGCAGTCGCTGGTGATCATTGATATTGCCCCAGTTGATTATCACAAGCCTGCAGACAAGGTAATCGGTGCCTTGCTCGACCTCGACCTGCATGAAATTGCTGGCAGATCGGATGCAGACAACAGGCTGAGTAAGCAGATTCCTGAAAAGGGTGTGCGGGATTTTCTGTTGACGAATCTGCAAAGAGCAACAGATGGCAGTTTCACCTGGCGAATCAATTTGCCTGTAATTGCCGAATTTTTCCCGATACTTACCGGATGGCCAACCATAGAGGCAAGCTACGGTGCGCCAGTGCTGTTTATTAGGGGGGAGCATTCAGACTACATCCTCCCTGCACATGCAGACAGTATCAACAGCCATTTTCCCGGGGCAAAAGTCATAACCGTGAGTGGTGCCGGGCATTGGGTACACAGCGAAAAGCAGGAGGCAGTACTTCGCCTTGCGCAGAGGTTTCTGGAATATTCGGTGGAGTAAGGTTTGCAGGCTCTACTGCAGTCGGCAGTTTTTCGAAAACTGGGCTTTGAGAAAATCCATTTGGTCGGCACGAATACGCTTGCTGTTTACCAACGCAAGATACTCGGCAAGATTGGGCTCAAAAGGCAGCGCCAGCAGCTCCATGCGTGCCTCCTCGGGCGTGCGATCCTGTTTGAAATGGTTGCAGCGTTTGCATGCGGCCACCACATTTACCCAGGTGTTCTTGCCTCCACGTGAAGTGGGTACGATGTGGTCACAACTCAGATCCTTATCGGCAAATTCCTTGCCGCAATACATGCACAGATTCTGGTCTCTGCGGAACAGGATGCGATTGCTCAAGGCCGGTTTTTTGGGTCGCCCGCAATACAGCTCTCCGGCACAGGCAATGATGCTGTGCAGCGCAATGCTGCTGCGATGTCCTGATTTGCGGGAGGTGCCGCCCCAGATGGTTCTGATGGTGTCACCCATGGTCCAGGTAACAAGGTCGCGAGCGTAGAGAGTAGTAGCTTCCTGCCAGGTGAGCCATTCAACAGGGCTACCAGCAACATTGAGTCTCAGGACGTGGGCCTGATCATCTTTTCTTTCTGACCGGTGCAGTTCTACGTGATGCATATCCCGCAATTCGCTGGAAATGGTGTCCAAGGGTCAAACCGAGGAGACTGCCAATACCCGACATTTCCCGTGTTTGCCAACAACGTCAATGTGGTTATCCGCAAAGTGTTGGCAGACAACAGCAACTACAGGCGCCGACTCTAGCGAAGTCGTGTAGTTGCGTCAACAGCCGGATACCGGTCGGACTGTATCGGTTGCAGATTTAATGGAATCTGCAACCGGGCTGAACATTAAGGCCCTGTTCTTTAGGATAATCTGCAACAGTTCACGATCTCAGGGCTTTTCAAGTCGGGCTATAAGCGAGGAAGTATCCCAGCGTCTGCCACCCATGGCCTGCACTTCTTCGTAATAGCCATCGACTATTCTG
>JAURLQ010000006.1 GCA_030831125.1 Gammaproteobacteria bacterium | reverse complement strand
TGATGTGAACACCGGCGAGGAACTGTGGGACATGCGCCTGGGTACCTCCGTGCAGGGCTTCCCGATTACCTTCACCGCCAACGGTAAACAGTATGTAGCAGTATCAACCGGTCTGGGGGGCGGCAGTCCGCGGATTGTGCCTTCACGGCTCACTCCTGAAATCCGTTATCCTTCTGTAGGCAATGCCCTGTATGTTTTTTCACTGCCCGAATAAGCAAGGCAGTTATTGAACGAAGCCGGGAACGCTTGCTCCCGGCATTCTGGCTTTGTGTCCGGATCTGCAGAAAATGACTTGATAGTCATCTTTGCGGCATTCCCGTAAAATGCCGTGTTTTCCTGACCCCCTCTCCATGAACGACTCTGCTGAAAACAAAGCCGACTCTGCCGCATCCAGCTCCCGGATGCCGCGCGGTTTCACTGCCTTTGAATCAATTCCCTTTCGCTGGCTGATCGGCAGCCTGCTGACATTTTTCATTGGCATGCAGGGTGGCATTCTCGTGCGTTCACTTCTGGCCTGGGAGCTCACGCAAAGTGAATTGTCACTGGCCTGGGTCAATCTGGCGATAGCACTGCCCATGGTATTCGGCTCTTTTATTGCCGGGGCGGTTATCGATAGGGTAGAAAGACGGCGTGTCATCGTGCTGTGTCAAATTGGCCTGATCATCAACGAGAGCATTGTCATCCTGCTGCTGGTTACCGGCAATCTGCTGTTCTGGCATTTGCTGGTCACTGGCTTTGTACTGGGTGTGCTGTTTCCTTTCGTTATGCCAACGCGCACCGCCATGATTTACGGACTGGTTGGTCGTGAAAAACTGGGCAATGCCATGGCACTACAGGCAGCCACCATGAATGTGGGGCGTATTGTCGGTCCTTCTCTCATCGGACTGCTTGTGCCGCTGGCCTCTATTGAGGGAGCCTACATTACAGCAGTATGTTTTTATGCGGTGAGCACCCTGACGACCCTGAAGCTGCCACTTTCAATATCAGACAAGAAGGATCACAAGTCCCTGCTCAGGGATGTGCGTTACTCCTTTACCTATGTAGCCAGACACCGGGAAATCATGCTGTGTCTGATTTTCGGCATTTTCCCCCTGCTCCTGATCATGCCTGTGTACAACATGCTGGTGGTCTTTGCAGATACTGTCTGGAAAACCGGTGAAGCCGGGCTGGGCATGCTGATGACGACTGTGGGCGTGGGCGGTATTACCGGTTCACTGGTTGTTGCCCGTATTGGCGACAGGGTGAAGCGTACGCGCCTGATGGTGCTGTCTGCCCTGGTCTTTGGTTTACTGTTGGCCTGTTTCAGTATCAGTCCTTCCTTTATATTGGCACTGGCGCTGCTGCTGGGCGCCAACCTGTTCAACAATATCAGCCAGACCATGAACAACACACTGGTACAACTGCTGTCCCACAATGAAGTCCGTGGTCGCATGTCGAGCTTCCTGATGCTGTCGCTGGGACTCACCCCACTGGGAGTCCTGCCTGTGGCATTGGCGGCGGAACGGTTCGGCGTGGCCAACACCATCTTCTCCGGATGCCTGATTTTGCTTGCCATCGTGCTGGCGTTTTACCTGTTCAGTCCCACGCTGCGCAAACTGGACCACGACCTGGCCGAAGGTCGCTATGCCGAACGTGACACAGAGGCATTGCCCTTATGAGCCAGCAGGCTATGTCCACCTCTCCCTGGTCTCCCCTGAAGATCAAAACCTTCAAATGGTTATGGCTGGCAACACTGGTTTCCAACACAGGCTCATGGATGCATGAAACAGGTGCAGGATGGCTTATATCCACGCTGACCGAATCACCCGTCGTGGTTGCTCTGCTACAGACCGCAACCTCCCTGCCGGCGTTTTTCATTCTGCTGCCTTCAGGTGCACTGTCTGACATTCTCGATCGTCGCAGTTACCTGATTACCGGCAATATCGGCATGGCTTGTGTCGCGACAATTATAGGTTTTCTGACCCTGACCGGGCTGATCGACGCATGGATGCTGCTGGGCCTGACCCTGTTCATGGGCATGGGCACTGCGATGATCATGCCCACCTGGCAAAGCATAATTCCTGAAGTGGTGCCTCGCAGTGAACTACAAAGCGCCATTGGCCTGAACACCATGGGCATGAATATCAGTCGCGTTATTGGCGCACTGGTGGCCGGCACCATCATTGCGTTTCTGGGTACCGGATTGGTATTCGTGTTCAATGCGATCAGTTTTCTTTTCGTGATATTTGCCCTGAAGCAATGGAAACGCGTGCCCCCTGAAACAAAACTGCCCCCTGAAAAATTCAGGGCAGCCATCATGACGGGGTTGCGCTATACGAAACATTCACCTGCCTTGCAGGCTACACTCTTCCGCAGCGTCGGTTTCTACCTGTTTGCAAGCGTGATGTGGGCCATGTTGCCTCTTATTGCCCGCGACCTGCTGGAAGGCGGCCCAAGGACCTACAGCTTTTTGTTTGCCGCCATCAGTATCGGTGCAATTTCCAGCGCCCTGCTGTTACCCAAATTACGCAGAAAAATGAACAATGACCAACTGATCACTGGAGCCTCCATCCTGTTTGCCTTTGGCATCAGTATTACCGCACTTGTTCATGTACACGCCATTGCAATGCTGGCCCTTTGTCTTTGTGGCGCAGCCTGGATCACTGTCATGACCAGCGCCCAGCTGGCAGCCCAGACAGCCCTACCCAACTGGGTCAAATCACGCGGTCTTGCTGTCTTCCAGACTTTTTTCATGGGCTCTCTTGCAGTGGGTCCCGTAATCTGGGGCACTGTCACCAAATATTCCTCCCTGCCAACCGCCATGCTTGCAGCCTCTGCGGGGCTGGTGGTGGCGGCTTTCTTTACTCGTCGCTGGCCCGTGAGTGGCAATGATCAGCTGGATCACACGCCATCAAAGCACTGGCGTCAGCCGACACCTGTTATTCCAGTGCTACCTGAACAGGGGCCAGTGATGGTGCAGGTGCAGTATCAGGTTGAATCAGGACAACTCGGTGAATTTCTTGGGGCCATGGAAAAACTTGGTCGGGCCAGGCAGCGCGATGGCGCTGTTTTCTGGGGTATTTTCGAGGAAGCTGCCAATCCCGGCACCTACAACGAGACCTATGTGGTACCCAGTTGGCTTGATCATTTGCGTCAGCATGAGAGAATCAGCAAACAGGACGCAGCGCTTCAGCAGCACATCAAAACCCTGTTACAAGAAGGTACTGCGCCGGTGGTCAGCCACCACATAAAACCAATCCACAAGCCCAGGAACTGATCCGGAATACACTGATGAATAACGCAGAAATTTCTGTTGCGAACAATTACCTGCAGGCTTTGCTTGATCGCGGCATAGAATATGTCTTTGCCAATGCCGGTACTGATTTTGCCCCCATTATCGAGGCACTTGTGTATGCCAGGAACAATGGCATCAAGACCCCTGAATTCATCACCGTACCTCATGAAAATGTGGCCATTTCCATGGCACATGGCTATTTTCTGGCCACAGGAAAACCTGCTGCAGTGATGGTGCATGTAACGGTAGGCACCGCCAATGCCCTCTGCGGACTGATGAATGCAGCCCGCGATCAGGCCCCCATCCTGCTGACTGCCGGACGGACCCCTTCCAGCGAAACAGGCCACATAGGCTCCCGTAATGCGAGTATTCACTGGGGACAGGACAGTTTTGACCAGGGCGGTATAGTCCGCGAGTGGGTAAAGTGGGACTACGAACTGCGCCCCGGGCAGGCTCCCGAGGAAATCGTGGGCCGTGCGCTGGATATAGCCATGAGCGAGCCGAAAGGTCCCGTTTATCTGTGCATGCCG
>JAURLQ010000157.1 GCA_030831125.1 Gammaproteobacteria bacterium | reverse complement strand
CAATAGTTGCGGATCACTCTCGGGCATTTTGTCCAGCGGAAGATAAACAGCATTATTGTTTCCCTGACAAATTGCCCGCAGCAGATGGCTTTTGCCAGACCCGTAACGTCCCCATAACAGACAGAACTGATGCCTGCCTGTGGCAAATTCTTTCAGGAAATGCAGTGCAGCAGTGTTCTGGCCACTGTCAATGAAAGTGTCAAAACCACACTTGCCGGGAAAGGCAAATTCTATGGGAAGCTGGAAACCCGAAGTCATACTGAGGCAGGATGGATCATGGTGACTGCCAGGCATAGCGCATGCTTACCTGATCATTGGTACGTACAGGATCAGCCAGAGCGACAAGTCGTTTGTCCAGCGCCAGGCTTTCTATCAATTGCCTGAACTGTCCACCCGTGCCGAGTACAAGCTGGAGTTCGTTGCCTTCAACACTCACCAGCCTGACATCTTTGACAACTGCCAGCCCCCGCAGATACGACATCAATCCTGCATAGTCATCCCGCGAATTGATACCCTCAACATGAACATTCACCTGGCTGCTGTCACTGATGCCTGAAAGCAGAATGGCATAGTTTGCCGCCAATTCTTCAGCCACCATGGAGATGCTGCCTTCCAGAAAAGGCAGCAATGCTTCTTCCCTGATTTCGAACTCCTGGATGCGATCCCTGAAAATGTGCCGGGATTTTGCAATGACTTCTCCATTGAGCAATCTGACTATTCTCAGGGCAAGTATGCTTTCCGTGTTGTACCGTGAAGACGCCCCCCTGATGGCATCCATATCAAAATTCCAGAGCAAAGCCGGCTGCATGGCGCTGAGATCGGTAAAATCCATGAGGGGAAATAACAGGGGCAAGGCACGCTGGCTGGCGATTTCCTGCACACTTGTGAGTATGTCCATGGCTTCTGCAGTTGGTGTGCCAGCCAGTCCGGGTTGGCCAAGCTCATCCTGAACCACAACCCACAACAGTGTTTCGGGACGACTCTGCGGCCAGATCGGAATACCACTCTGGTTCAGCAGCCTCTGGATTTCCGACTCGTAATAGGCCACCTGCAGCATGATATTGCCCTCAGTCTGGCCAGTGCTGTAAGCCCAGGTTTCAACATAGGATTGGGCCCTGCCCAATGCACTTGCGAGCCCCGGGTTATTGAGTGTACTGCTGCTGCCTGTCAACTTGACGAGCACCTGCCTCAAGCCTGCAGTAAATGCCTGGTTTCTCTGTCTTTCATCATCTCTGGAGCCGATTTCGACATTGGCCTGATACAGGACCGCAACTTCGGCAGCATGCAGACCGCCAGCTTGCAGCATCATGCCTGCAAACAGCAGAAACAGGGAGTATTTGAGTGTCGGGATGACCGCCTTCATTGGTGCATGATAGCCCATCGCCAGCCTTGCTGGCATCAGTATTGCAGACAGGATTAATAACCTGTTCAGCCATTTTTGTTAACATTGCGAAAAAGACGTTGGGCCTGGTAACAGCCCCGTCAAACAACCGGCAGGTATTACCTGATGTTCCGAGCCGTACTTACATTACTATTTATTACTATTTACAGCACTGCTGTGCAGGCCCAGGCACCAGGTGAGTTCCTGTTGCGCTACAGCGCAAGTTTCGGTGGCCTCAAGGCTGAATCAACACGCCGTTTGGATTTATCAGAGGACGGGATCTACTCCATGGTGTCCAGAACCGAATTACGTGTACTTGGTGCAGAAATCAGCAGCATAGATGAATACAGCACTTTCCGCTGGAAAGGCAATCTTCCTGAACCGCTGTCATACCGTTATGAACAATCCGGCATCGGCAGTCGCAAACGCAGTGTTGATTTCGACAATGAGAACAGCACAGCCACATACCAGGTAGATGACCATGGCGGCACACTGGCCATGGATCGTCCCCTGTACGATGATCTGAGCAGTTTTCTGGTGCTGCGGGAGCAGTTGGCCAATGGCACTGAAGACATCAGCTTTGATGTTGTGGACAAGGACACTATCAAACAGTATCACTACCATGTAGTTGACCGTGAAAGACTGCAGACCGAAATCGGAATGTTCAATGCAGTGCATGTGGAACGCATCCGTGATGAAGGCAGTGCAAGAAGTACAGACTTCTGGCTTGCTGACAGCCATGATTACATTCTGCTGAAGCTGGTACAGATCGAGCCCGGGGAACGGGAAATAAGGCTGGATATCACTGAAGCCTGGATAAAAGGTGAAGTGCTGATACCCTGAAACACGCACAGGTACCATCCAGAAAGCACAGGTAATATATGCAGTGTGCGCTTCTGTTCATTGTACTGGCAGCAGATGAAGATCTTCAGGACGGTCGATGTCTGCGAGTTCAGGCAACATTGATACCCTGAGATTTGCCCCTGCTGCGGCTTCAAGTGTCTGGGAGAGTACCTTCTCCGTTCCCCAGTCTATTCCCCTGAACAGGGCTTCGCAGGGTGTATTGATACCAAGCAGCACATAACCTCCATCCCTGGCGGGCCCAATGACAACATCCGCCCCTGCATGCAGGGCAGAAAGTGCAT
Source organism: Gammaproteobacteria bacterium (assembly GCA_030831125.1). Lineage (GTDB taxonomy): Bacteria > Pseudomonadota > Gammaproteobacteria > Pseudomonadales > Pseudohongiellaceae > CAILUG01. Next base: position 12,290 of record JAURLQ010000157.1, on the reverse strand, counting down.
TGTCCAGGTAGGCAGCATCAAGAGCAGGACAATCGGTACCGATGAAAAAGACACTGTTGTTGGCGTCAAACAGACTGTTAGCTGCATGCAGCATCCTGGCGCCCAGGTTCTCGCCTGACTGGACATACACAGTGCCACTGAAATTATTCAACACTTCGTGTTCACCGGATTTGTCGAGCCACAGACAGGTATTGCAGGTCTTGTAGCTCTGCAGCAACTGCAGCGCCTTCCCCATGAGACTGACATGAAGCCTGCATGCACCATCGGCGCCAAGTGCCGGTATCAGCCTGGTTTTTACGCTTCCCGGAACAGGTAATCTGGCAAACAGTGCCAGACAGGCATTGGCGGGCACAAAAGTGCTGTCAGTCATGGTGCCTGTCACGATAATAGAAGCTCACCAGCCTGCCGGGATGAACCCCGAGAAAGAAAGCCGAACGCAAAAGCCACATGCGCAATACGGTTCTCAGTGGCCCTTCCTTTTCCCACTTTCTGCTGGAGCTGAGTACTGTATCGCGGATTCGGACGGGCCACTTCCTGCGACGCAGTTTCCTGCTGAGTGCCACATCCTCCATCAGCGGATAATCGTCAAAGGCCCCTGCCCGATCAAAGGCAATTCTGGAAACAAATATTGCCTGATCACCAGTTGCAATGCCGGACAAGGCTGAGCGCCAATTGATACTCCACTCCACAACCCTGTAAAAAATTCCGCTTCCGCTGAGACGCAAATCAAACCGACCCCAGATTGCCCCGTCTCTGCCCAACAGATTACCGACAAGCTCATCTGCATTATCCGGCAGGCGGGTATCAGCATGCAGAAACAGCAGTATGGGCATACGCGCATTCCCGGCACCGGTATTCATCTGCATGGCGCGTCCTGCACCGCTGATAAGCACACGGTCTGCCAGACGTGATGCCAGGCGCATGGAGCCGTCACGACTGCCACCATCGACAACGATGAGCTCATGCCCACGTTCCCGCAAGGGCTGCAAACGATTCAATGCGTCCTCAAGGATGGACACCTCATTGAGGACTGGCATGATAATGCTGATCCCTGATTTCTGCTCAGTTGCTTGTGTTGTCATCAGGCCAGTGCACCACCGCAACTTGAACCCTGACCTGCAGTACAGCCATAGCAATGCTCCCCGATTGCGATGGGACTACCTTCAAGTGAGCCAGCCAGCAGATCGCGCAAATGAGGCCTGGGCTTTGAACTGGCCAGTAGCGGCATATGCAACATCTGGTTGAAGTCGCAATCGTAGACATGGCCTGTGTAGTCAACACTGATATGGGTTCTGCACATAAGGCCTTCCAGGTTTGCCTCGCTGTAATTGTCCCTGAGCAGCTTCATGTAATGCTGATACTGACCTGTTGCCAACAACATGCCGCCAAAGCGACTTATGGGCATGTTGGTCAGGGTAAAAAGGCTGTTGAAAACTATACCGAAGCGCTCCATAAGCTCTCGTTTGTAATCCGCCTCCAGGGATGACTGGGCAGGTGGCAGGTTGAGACCGATCGGGTTATAGACCAGATTCAACTGCAGTGACGGATCAGTGCCATAACCGAGGGCATTGAGACGCTGCAACGCCTCGATGCTGCCCTGATAGATCCCCTTTCCACGCTGTTTCTCGACATTCTGCTCCAGGTAACAGGGCAAGGAAGCTGTAATTATGACTTGTTGATCAGCAAGAAATCCGGCCAGATCTTCATACCCCTCTTCCTGGAGGATCATCAGGTTGCACCTGTCTGTAACTGCCATACCGAGCTTGCGGGCTTCGATGACCAGATATCTGAAATGCGGATTCATTTCAGGGGCACCTCCGGTCAGGTCAAGCATGCCCAGTCTGGCAGTTCTGGCAAACTCAAGCACCAGATTTGCTGTTTCAACATCCATCAGTTCGGTACGGGAAGGTCCTGCATTCACATGGCAGTGAGTACAACTGAGGTTGCACAGATAGCCCAGATTTACCTGCAATACTTCCAGCTTCCTGCGCCTGATGGACGGGAAATCTGTTTCCAGTAATAGGGGGCGCGTATCAAGCATCTGTAGGTGTGACCCTGATTGAATTGGCAGATTGTACGGGAATGTTGTCAACAATACAGACCGGCCAGACTGGCAAAATTCACATATTGGACTAGTGTGAAGTTGTGTGATTACCGGTAAAAGGGAATTTGCCATGGACTCCGACAGATCAGGCCACACTTGCATCCTGCTGCTCTGCAGCACGGTATTGACAGCGCCCGGCCTGGCCGCCACCATCGATGGCAATAATCCTGATCAGGCGCTGGACATCCATATCCATCACCCCACACTCACACTGGGCTGCGCAGGTCCGGGTCTGGCTTTACCCGAAATCGCAAATCCCGCGAAATTTCCTGCCAGCACTGATGAGCCTGCCGGGGAACCGGTGCAGGATGTGGACGGCGACCTCCAACCTGTTGATGACAGGCAATTTCTGACCAGCCCCATAGATTGCAACGCGTGATCTGGTGGGCCGATTACTTGTTCCTATCCGGTCTTGAGCAGGTCGTCACTGCATTCCTTTACTGGTAATATGCCCAGCTTCTCGAAGACCGTACCCAATCAATGCCTCGACACTGCAGTGGATAGCACGGCCGTATCTGGTGGGCAGGTCGCAGGTTCGCATCGAGTCATGCGCAGCATGACGACATGTGCGATCCGGCTTCGCCGGTGAGCACCTTCCTGCCATCCACGTCTTCCAGAAATTCCCTTTCATAACATGATTAAATCCGGACTTCTGCAGGTCGTCACTGCATGCCTTTACTGGTAATATGCCCAGCTTCTCGAAGACCGTACCCAATCAATGCCTCGGTGGTACAGTGGATAGCACGGCCCCCTCCTAAGGGGCAGGTCGCAGGTTCGATTCCTGCCCGGGGCACCATTTCTTTCATTTCGGCTTCCTGAATTTTTTCCTCGCAGCAGCCACCTTCTTCCTGAATTCACAGCCGGCAGCATGATCATTGACCATACCCATCGCCTGCATGAAGGCATACACGGTGGTAGGCCCTATAAATTTCCACCCGAGTTTCCTGAGCGCCTTTGACATGGCCACTGATTCTGCCGTTGTGGATACAGTCTGTGGTGCTGCAGGCCCGGAGGCCGGTTCAAATCGCCAGAAATATGCAGCCAGTGATCCTTCCTGCTTCACCAGCTCCCTTGCGCGTTTGGCATTGTTGATTACGGCCTCTATCTTCCCCCTGTGCCGGACGATGCCTGCGTCCTGCAGGAGACGCTCAACATCCTTTTCTGTGTAGCGCGCTACCTTGTTGTAGTCAAAGCCTTTGAAGGTCTTCCTGAAATTTTCACGCTTGGCGAGTATCGTGCGCCAGCTCAGGCCGGACTGGAAACCTTCAAGACAGATTTTCTCGAACAGCCGAAAATCTTCGGCTACAGGAAATCCCCATTCCCTGTCGTGGTAGGCAATATATTCTTCGGTGACGCTGCACCAGTGGCAGCGGGCCTTGCCGTCAGGGCCGGTGAATGTTCTGGTCATGTTTCATTTCCTGTTGAAAATGGGCGCACTTTCATGCGCCCCTACGATTTTTCCGGATCACAACAAACCCGGTTCGGATCCATTGGCGCGCAAGCATGCCCCAGCAAGCTTATTTTTCTCCCTGCAGTTTGCGGTACAGGGAGCGCACACTTATACCGGCAATTTCTGCTGCCTCTTCCTTGTTGCCATTGCAGTGTGCAAGAAGCCGCTCAAGATATCGCAATTCCTGGGTCTGCAGATCAACATACTCATCCTGTTGCCGGATGTCTTCTGGCTGGTTTCCCTGCCTGTCAATTTCAAGACATCGTGCTATTACTTTCTGGTCGATAACATTGGTATCGCTCAACACCAGTGCCCTTGCCATCAGGTTGCGCAGCTCCCTGATGTTCCCCGGGAAAGCATGCTGTTTCAGTAAACTGATCCCGCCTTCAGTGATGATGTATTCCCTCTCAGGACGCAATCTCAGCAGTATGGCCTCGGCCAGCAAGGGGATATCTTCAACACGTTCCCTCAGCGCAGGCAGATGCACGGGAAACACATTGATCCGGTAAAACAGGTCCTGTCTGAAAAGTCCTTCTGCCACCAACTTGCGAATATTCTTGTGCGTTGCACAGATCAATCTGAAATCGGTCCTGCGGGTTTCACTGCTGCCTACAGGCCTGTAGGTGCCTGTTTCCAGCAGGCGCAACAGCTTTACCTGAAGATCCAGTGGCACATCTCCAATTTCATCAAGAAACAGCGTGCCTCCATCAGCAGCCTCAGCCAGCCCCTGTTTGTTGGCATGCGCTCCAGTGAAAGCCCCTTTTATATGACCGAACAGTTCACTTTCAAACAAACTTTCAGTAAGCCCCGAGCACTCCAGTGTTACCATGGCCTTTTGCTTGCGCACACTCGCTTCATGAATTGCCCGTGCAGCCAGCTCTTTCCCGGTACCGGACTCTCCCTGCAGCAAAACAGCAGCATCTGTGGGACCAACCCGGGTAAGATCTTCCACCATGCGGTTGAAAACCCGGGTTTTGCCTACCATGGCATTGCGGTCTATCCGGGGGCTGGCAAGGGAAACAGGTTTGAGCAGTTCCACAAAATATTTGAGCTTGCCCGCAGGGTCGTGAATGGGAAGCAGCTCTACATCCACATGCTCCCTGCCACGAGGTGTCTGATGTATATGCAGAACACGTTCGCGATGACCTGATTCCATAGCCATTGCCAGGGGACAGTCTTCCCCGGCCTCGTCACATGGTTTGTCGTAACCATGGGACACCCGGTAACAGCGGGGCTCTGCAACCTTGATCTGGCCGAATTTTTCCAGATACTGGTCGTTGGCTGCCAGAATGCGGTAATCAGCAGTTACCAGAATGGCCGGGCAGTCGTAACCATTGAGCATCGCGGCAAGGTCGGGGTTGGTATCACTGGCGATTATCTGCATCATCAGATCCTGTCAAATTCGTCAGAACATTTTGACAGAACTGACAGTTCACTAAAACGGCCAGTAATGAAATATCTCTTGAAAAACCAACGTATAAAATTTTTCTACATATTTTTCATCAACTTGCATGATGTTCTCAACCCTGGAAAAGTATTGGCACAGTAGCTGCAATCAAGGTTCAAACGATCAGTATCTGTATCGTAATCTGCATCACCCAACCTGGAGTGAAACGACATGAATCAGACCAGCAGCAACACTGAAATGCTGAAACCGGAAGTTTCTGCCTTTTTCGACAAACAGACAGCGACCTTTTCCTATGTAGTGAAGGATCAAATGTCACCTGCCTGTGCTGTTATCGATTCCGTGATGGAGCTCGACTATCCTTCAGGCACCATCACTTTCAAGGGCGCCGATGCCATCATCGCCCATATAAAGGATCGCAATCTCGACCTGCAATGGCTGATTGAAACCCATGTTCATGCAGATCACCTCTCAGCCGCTCCCTATATCCAGGAACAACTGGGAGGCAAGCTTGCGATTGGCGACAAGATCAATATTGTGCAGGAGGTCTTTGGCAAGATATTCAATGCCGGTACTGAATTTGCGCGTGATGGCTCGCAGTTTTATCATCTGTTTACTGATGGTGAGGAATACAACATCGGCAAACTCAAGTGCAAGGCTATCCATACTCCCGGTCATACTCCGGCCTGCATGACCCATGTCATAGGTGATGCTGCCTTTGTGGGCGATACTATATTCATGCCTGATGTGGGGACTGCCCGCGCCGACTTTCCCGGTGGAAATGCCAGAACCCTGTTCAAATCAATCAAAGCGCTCATGAGCCTGCCAGCTGATACGCGCCTGTTCATGTGTCATGACTATCCTGAAAACAGGGCAGTAGAGTATCTGACGACTGTGGCTGATGAACTCAAGAACAACATTCACGTACACGAGGGCGTTGCCGAGGATGAGTTTGTCAAACGTCGTGAAGCCCGGGATGCAACGCTGGCAATGCCCAACCTGATTCTTCCTTCGCTGCAGGTCAACATGCGTGCAGGACACATGCCACCCAAAGACGACAATGGCATGGTCTACTTCCGGATTCCGGTCAATGCTTTCAAACACTGAGGAGCAAATAACATGAACAGGAAACAGCTCTCTCCGGAATTTTCGGTATCCGACCAGATAAGCGCACAGGACATCAAATTACTGGCTGAGTCAGGTGTGCTTACCCTGATCTGCAACCGTCCCGACAAGGAAGCAGCCGATCAGCCTGAATATGCTGAACTGGCAGCAGCAGCTTCTGCCGCCGGCATGAAATGTGTGCAACTGCCGGTCGTACACGACACTATCAACAGCAGCCAGGTTTCGGCATTTGCCCAACTGCTGGCTTCTGCACAAGTACCCGTACATGCCTGGTGCCGAAGCGGACTGCGCTCTACTGCGCTGTGGGCACTGGCACGCATTGCTGCAGGTGATCCCGAGCAGGCTATTGTGGATGCAGCATCCGCCCAGGGTTTTGATTTCAGTACTTTTGGTTCGAAATTCAGGTCTGTAATAGCAGAGCTCAATGGCAGTCTGGACAATATTGCGGTAAAGGCACATTGCCCGGTGTTGATTATCGGAGGAGGTTCGGGCGGAATCACGCTGGCCTCAAGCCTGTTGAAGCGCGATGCGAGTCTTGCAATCACCATCGTTGAACCGGCGGATACTCACTACTACCAGCCAGGATTCACCATGGTGGGCGGGGGTGTTTTCAATCTGGAGCAAACCAGACGCCCCATGTCTTCCCTCCTTCCACAGGGTGTCACCTGGATTCAGGCTGCTGTTGCCCATTTTCAGCCCGAAAAGAATATGGTGATACTCGACAATGGAGACAAATATTCCTATGAAAGACTGGCAGTAAGCGCCGGATTGAAACTGAACTGGGGTGCAGTTGCGGGGCTGGAAGAAAGCCTGGGTAAAAATGGTGTTACCTCTAATTACCGACCCGACCTTGCCCCCTATACATGGGAGCTTGTCAGCAAGCTGAAATCCGGCAAGGCCATTTTCACGCAGCCCCCCATGCCTATCAAATGCGCTGGTGCGCCACAGAAAGCACTTTATCTTTCAGGTGATCACTGGTTGCGTAATGGAGTGCTCAACAATGTCAGCATAGAATTCCGTAATGCCGGTCCGGTACTTTTTGGTGTCAAAGACTATGTCCCTGCCCTGCAAAGATATATAGACAGATACCGTGCCAAGGTCCATTTTGGCAACAATCTGGTGGCCGTTGATGGTCCGAACCGGATAGCGACTTTCTCCTGCACTGACGCAGAAGGCAAACCACAGAAGGTGGATGTGAAATTTGACATGCTGCATGTCTGTCCTCCCCAGTGCGCTCCTGATTTCATGCGCAACAGCCCGCTTGCGGATCTCGCTGGCTGGATGGATGTAGACCAGAGCTCCTTGCGTCACAAGCGCTACGCGAATGTGTGGGGACTGGGTGATATAACCAACACACCTAATGCCAAAACTGCCGCCGCCGTGAGAAAACAGGCTCCGGTTGTTGCCCAGAACATGGTTGCCGACCTGCGCAATACAGGCAACTACTATGGGTACGATGGTTATGGCTCCTGCCCCTTGACAGTTGAGCGTGGCAAAATAGTGCTTGCCGAATTCGGTTATGGCGGCAAACTGTTGCCTACTTTTCCTTCCTGGTTGCTGGAAGGTCGCAAACCAACATGGCTGGCCTGGTTTCTCAAGGTTACGGTTCTGCCATTTCTCTACTGGAACCTCATGCTCAAGGGCAATGAAATGATGGCTTCACCAGATCAGCCACTGGAAAAATAACGGGAACCATAGCCGGATGAGAAGGTATCTACCGTTTTTGCAGTGGCTCAACGGTTATGACAGACAGACTTTCAGCAGTGACCTGATAGCAGCAATCATTGTCACAATCATGCTGATTCCGCAGTCATTGGCCTATGCCCTGCTTGCCGGGCTGCCTCCGGAAACCGGTTTGTACGCAAGTATCCTGCCACTGGCTGCCTATGCATTATTCGGCACCAGCAGGACTTTGGCAGTTGGTCCGGTTGCCGTCATTTCCCTGATGACAGCTGCTGCCGTAAGTCGGCAAGACCTGCTGCCTCCTGTTGAAGCAGCTGCACTACTGGCTTGTCTTTCAGGACTGTTCCTTTTCCTGCTTGGCGTGTTCAGATTCGGGTTTCTGGCCAGTTTTCTTTCCCACCCGGTGGTTTCCGGATTCATCACTGCATCGGGCATCATCATTGCCCTGAGTCAGGTGAAACATTTGCTGGGTATCAGCGCATCTGGAGACACCCTGACCGAACTCCTTCACAGCCTGTGGGAGAATCTTGGTGATACCAACATGATCACGCTGGTGCTTGGCGGAACCACCGTGGCATTCCTGTTCTGGTGCCGCAAACAACTCTCCGTGATACTCCAGAAATTCGGCATGAGTGCATTTGTGGCGAATACCATTGGCAGGATAGCCCCGGTTTTTGCTGTCATCGTGACAACACTGCTTGCCTGGCAGCTCAATCTCGACCAGCAGGATCTGGCCGTAATGGGGAATATCCCGGCAGGATTGCCTTCACTCTCTGTTCCACAATTCAATCTTGAACTTGCCACAACACTGCTGGTACCAGCGATGCTTATCTCGATTATCGGGTATGTGGAATCGGTATCGGTTGGCAGAACCCTGGCAACAAAACGCAAACAGAAAATTGATACTGACCAGGAACTCATAGGTCTGGGAGCCGCCAATCTGGCCTCTTCCCTCAGTGGTGGTTTTCCGGTTACTGGCGGGTTTTCCCGATCTGTAGTCAACTTCGATGCAGGTGCTCAAACGCCTGCAGCGAGCATGATGACAGCTGTTGGAATCGCTCTGGCTACAGTGCTGCTGGCTGATTATCTGGCATGGTTACCGAATGCAACACTGGCCGCCACAATAATCGTGGCCGTCCTGGGGCTGGTGGATTTTTCCATTCTGAAAACAACCTGGCAATATTCCCTGTCGGATTTCACTGCAGTAGCACTGACAATGGCTGTTACCTTGCTGCTGGGTGTGGAAACAGGTGTCAGCTGCGGTGTTGGAGCCTCACTGCTGCTGCATCTTTACAAGACATCAAGACCCCATGTTGCTGAAGTTGGAGAAGTGCCCGGAACCGAACATTTCAGGAACATTCTGCGGCACAAGGTCATTACCCACCCCTCGATACTTTCACTGCGTGTTGATGAAAGCCTGTATTTTGCCAATGCATCCTTCATAGAAGACTACATATACAGCTCGCTGCAGAATCGCAAGAACCTGAAACATGTAATCCTCATGTGCACCGCCGTGAACAAGATCGATATCAGTGCTCTGGAAATTCTGGAACAGATAAATGAACGGCTGCAAGGCGTGGGTATTTCCCTGCACTTTTCCGAAATCAAGGGTCCCGTTATGGATATGCTGGAAAAAACCAGTTTTTTGCAGCATCTCAATGGCCAGGTGTTTCTCAGCCATCATCAGGCCGTGCAACACCTGCTTGATGCCGAAGTTCAAGTAGCAAGAAACTCTCCGGAATTCCTGGATTTCCAGATTTGATGTTTGACAAGCCCCCCCTGCTCCGCTTACATTTTCTTTGCTTTGTTTTTACACAGTTCAAGACTGGCTGGCTATCCGTATCAGAGGGGAATCTGTCCGGATATCCAGTTGACAATAATCAGGATAATGACAGCAGAAATTCTAGGGTTCGGACGTCCTCCGCAGGATGCCCTCATGTCTTTGCGCAGTCTCGTGCCAGAAACGGCAATGACTGCCGAACTGCTGGGCACTGAACGAAACAGTCATGCAGTCCAGATCAGTAAGGATGGCTTGCTACTGACAACAGGCTATTCTGTTCTCGAAGCCAGTCAGGTGCTGCTGACCAACCGCAGGGGCGAAAGCAGCGAGGCAATCGTTCTGGCCCAGGATTTTGACTCAGGTCTGGCCTTGCTGAAGCCACAGACGGCAATTGGCCTGCATTATCTTGAAACAGCCTCAATTCATTCCCTCAATGAGGGCGATGAGCTGCAGATCCTTGCCTGTGATGAAAAAAATGCCATTCCTGTAGAGTTATGCACCATAGACGAGTATTCCGGACGCTGGGAGTACCTTCTGGAACAGGCCCTGTATACGGTCCCCTTGTATGAACGCTGGTCAGGTGCAGCATTGCTCAATAGTGATAACAAACTGTGTGGTATCGGATCTCTGGCCCTGGGTATCCGCAATCGTGAAGGACATTTTGAACCCGGCAATATGTTTGTGCCCGTGGATCTGGTTATGCCCCACATAGAGCATTTACTCAGACATGGCAAAAAACCGGGTGCACTGCGGCCATGGCTGGGTACCCTTATAGAAGAAAGCAATGGCGAAATACAGGTTGTGGGTATATATCACGGTGCGCCAGCTGCTCTGGCAGGTGTCAGACCCGGCGATATAATCAACAGGGTCAACGGTGAAAAAGTGTCATCAGTCGCCGGCTTTCTGAAAACTGTCTGGAAACAGGGTAAGGCCGGCAGCGAAGTAACAATAACCCTTGGCACCGGCAAGGATGCCCGCGATGTTGTCATTGTGTCGACAGACCGCAACAGCTTTTTTGCACAGCATGCTGCCGGCACCCTGAACTGATTCTCCAAACAACCCGCCTGTCCGAATACCGAGGTTATCTCCAATGCGTATGGTTTCATGGAATGTGAACGGTATCCGTGCTGTCATGAAAAAGGATTTTCTTTTTTCCATGGGCAAGATTGCACCGGATGTAATCTGCCTGCAGGAAACCAAGGCACAGGATGATCAGGTGACAGAAGCGCTGTCTGATCTGTCCGGATATCATATCTACAGTAATTCAGCTGTTCGCAAGGGCTACTCAGGCACTGCCATTTTGTCTCGACAGGAACCGCTTTCGGTGAACTACGACATAGGTATTGCTGAACATGACCAGGAAGGTCGCGTCATTGCGGCAGAATTTCCCGAATACTTTCTTGTGACAGTGTACACCCCGAACTCCGGCAGTGAGCTCAAGAGGCTTTCCTACCGACAAGAGTGGGACAACTCGTTTCTCAACCATCTGAAAAAACTGGCAAGCATCAAACCGGTTATAGTCTGTGGTGATCTCAATGTCGCCAATACCGATATAGACCTGGCCAGGCCAAGAGAAAACTTCAACAGGTCAGCAGGATATATGCAGCAGGAAATTGATGGCATCAACAACCTGCTTGCTGCAGATTTCGTCGACAGCTACAGACACTTCAATCCACAATCCCGCAAATACAGCTGGTGGAGTTACCGCGCAGGTGCAAGAGAAAGGAACGTGGGCTGGAGGATAGACTACTTTCTGGTTTCAGACACTCTGGTCAATCGCCTGAAGTCGGCAGACATTCTTGACCATATCCACGGCTCAGACCACTGTCCGGTTTTGCTGGAACTCAAGTAAGCTCTGGATAACCGGTCTTGTCACTAACCTGCCTCTTCCCGGCAGAAACTGAACCGTGGCACCAGTTTCCCGTTTACCTCCACTTCTTCGGTAAACATTGCCAGTGGACGCACCCAGTACCCCCCTTCCCCGTACAGGGGGACATACAAGACCATTACTTCCCCTGTTTCTGAATGTCTGGCAAAACCTGTAACACTGTAGTCCTTGCCCTTGTAATGTCGATACCGCCCCAAAGGGATAGGGTTCATGGCCAACTCCAGAGTTGAAATGTACGGATTCTATAACGTTCCACGCCTCGAAATTTATATTCCCTTTAATGCCTTTTAATCGCCGGTTTACATCTGCAGTGGATGATAGGCAGCGTGAAAATGAAGGTTACAAGGGTAAACGGCAACATGCTGAAATACTTGCAGGTTCTGGATACACGCAGTTTTCTGTCTCTGTTTACCATCTCCTGTAATCCCCGGCTAACCAGAGCAGCCCTGGCATTTTCATTCACTGCCGACGGCTGGTTCTATTTTCTGCTGCTTCCGGCCATCATACTGGCAAGACCCGAGCAGAGCAGAGAGCTAATCTCGCTTGCGATAGTGGCATTTTCAACGGAGCGACTGACCTACTTTATACTGAAAAACACCATCAAACGCAGACGCCCACCGGATTTACTGTCTGGTATAACATCTGTTGTCCAGGCTTCTGACCAGTTCAGTCTCCCCTCAGGCCACACCTCTGCAGCCTTCCTGTTCGTCACTTTCCTCTGTGTGGGTATCAGTCCCCTCTTTCTGCCGCTTTATATGTAGTCCTGTTGTGTCGGAGCTTCAAGAGTCGTGCTGGGGGTTCACTTCCCCGCAGACATCCTGATGGGCGCCTTGCTCGGCACGACCGTTGCGCTTG
>JAURLQ010000156.1 GCA_030831125.1 Gammaproteobacteria bacterium | reverse complement strand
GTCCTTGCCGGAGTGCTCTTTGCAGGAGCAGTATTCGGTATTGGGCAGCAATTGCGTGGTGCCCACTTCATTTCCCACGATTTATGGACCCTGGGAATCTGCTGGATTCTGACTACACTCATTGCCTTTCTGCTGCTCCCCCCTCCGCCTGCCAACATCTTTGCACCAGCCTGAATTTTCAGCCAAGAGTGTCCGCAGCTGCATTCTTCCTTTAGAATCCGGTAAAGCACAGTTATTGCCGCCAGGGCGGCAAGAGCATCGTAATACATAAAAAACATTAAAATCAGGGGAAACCATGAGCAGACGCAGATTGCCATCCATGTCATTCAGCATACCGCTGGCCCGCAAGTCCCTTTCCTGTGCCGTACTGCTGGCTGGGGCCTGTATCAACAGTGCGCTGGCTCAGGATATCGGTGCCGGTGCAGACATCTTCAATGCCACCTGTGCCCATTGTCATGGTGGTAACGGTCAGGGAGGGCAACTAGCACCTTCCCTGTTGGAGCGGGTGGCTCGCGAAGACGACGTTCCCCTGATGGACTTTCTTAAAGTTGGCGACCCGCTCAAGGGCATGCCGCCGGCTCCGGTCGAGGAAGGGCAGTTCCCGGCCCTGGTCCAGTATCTGCGCTTTCTCGCTTCCACAGTGGCTGACAATACCTTTGCAACGGATGCCACCCGCAACATGTATGCCTCAATGCCTAACATAGACGAATTTGTTCCGGTGACCGAGGAAATGCTGATGAACCCGAGTCCGAACGACTGGCTCTGGTACAGTCGTACAGCCGATGCCCAGCGTTACAGTCCTCTGGATGAAATTGACCGCAGTAATGTGAAGCAGCTCGGCCTGGCCTGGTCGAAAGGATTGCCCAACGGGTCTACCGAAACCATTCCGACGGTCTATAACGGCATCATGTACGTGACCTTGCCCGGTTCCAACGTGGCCGCACTGGATGCGACTACCGGCGATACCATCTGGGAATACCGTCGCGAATATGTGAATCCGGGTGCCGGCGGCGGCGGACGTTCCAAAACGATGTCGATTTTTGCCGACATGGTGTACTTCGCGGCACCGGATGAAACCATCGTGGCACTCGATGCCAGAACCGGTGAAGTCCGCTGGGAAGCACCGGTCAGCGGCCGGGGCAATACCAGCGGCACCATCGTGGCCGATGGCAAGGTTTACTCAAGCGGCACTTGCGGTGGAGGCCGTGCGGCCCGCGAGAACTGCAACATTACAGCCCACGATGCCTACACTGGCGAACTGGTCTGGACTTTCTATCTGACCCAGGGGCTGGACGACGATTTTCCCGGTTTCGATACCTGGTTCGGATTGCCGGAAGACCAGCGCCGGGCTTCATCATGGGGATTACCGGGCGGTTTTGACGCCGAAACCAACACCCTGTTCTGGAGCGTAGCCAATCCCAGCCCGTACACCCGTTATGAAAGACATGGCGGAGCAGATGCCGTGCCGCTGCAGGCTCCGGTCGATCTCTACAGCAACTCCACACTTGCCATTGATCCCGATACCGGCAAGCTCAAATGGTTCTACCAGCACCTGCCAGGCGATGACTGGGATGAAGACATGAACCAGGAACGGGTTATTGTCAGGACACCGGTGAATCCTGATCCGGACAAGGTCAAATGGATCAACCCGAACATTGCAAAAGGGGAACTACGAGACATTGTCGTGAATGTTGGCGAGGGTGGCGGCATGTGGGCGCTGGACAAGCATACGGGTGAATTCCTGTGGGCCATACCATTTCCCGAAGAACACGAGAACTTCCTGATCAGCGATATCGATGTCGAAACCGGTGCTACTTACATCAACCGTGATGTCATTGCAGACGGCCCCGGCGATCACAACATCGTCTGCTACTTCAATACGCGCAGTTACTGGCCGAGTTCCTACAGTCCGCAGACCAACAGCCTTTATGTACCGTACATCAAGAACTGCCTGAACATGACGGCAGCCACACCGGCCACCGAAACCCTGCCGGCCATGCCCGAGAGCCGTATCGGCATTCCTGCACCGGGTGTGCCCAATGACGAGCTCAATGGCCTGGCCAGGGTGAATCTGGAAACCGGCGTGGTCACCCAGTGGCCAACTGGTGAAATCCCGACCAATGCCGCTATGCTGACCACAGCAGGCGGGCTGGTTTTCTGGGGCGACATCAATCGCCGTTTCCGGGCCCAGGATGTGGAGTCAGGGGAAGTGCTCTGGGAAACCATAGTCGGTGGTCCGCTGTCGATGGGCAACATCACCTATTCGGTGGACGGCAAGCAGTATGTGGCCATCATCACCGGCAACAACCTGTCACACCCGGGTATCAATACCGGCACGATGGGACCGATCAGGCTCAATCTCAACAACAGTCCCACGCACAATGCGATCTACGTGTTCGCATTGCCTGAGTAGCTGAGAGATCCTGGCGATGGGCTTTGGCAGCAGTCAAAGATGCATAGGGCCCTCGATAGGATTGCTGCTGGTTTTCTGCCTGGCTTATGGCCAGGTGGGAGAAGGCCCTCCGGGCTGGATCGAATATCCGGGCATTGAAAGAGGCTGGCGCTCAAGGAACTCCCTGCCCGAGAACTGGCGCGACAATGGCGAATTCGTGGTTGGCCGGCTGATGTTTCCCCAGTATGAGCAAGGTCCCTTCGGGAGCGGCCGTGGCGACTGGCGCAGAGGTGGAACAGCCTGGACCGTGGATTACCCGGAAGGTGACCGAACCTTTGCCCGTCTGCTGGCCCGACTGACAACCCTGAATGTCCGGCCACTGGAACAGCCGGTAGATCTTGATGCCGACCTTGAGGCCTTCAACTGGCCTTTCATGATTTCAGGCCTGGTGGGTGCCTGGAATCTCACCGATGAACAGGCACGCAAGCTGCGCGAATATCTGCTCAAGGGAGGCTTCCTGCTCTGCGACAGTTTTTATGGCACCTATGAATGGTCGGGTTTCATCCAGACTCTCAACAAGGTCTTTCCTGACCGAACTCCAGTCGAGCTGCCGGATGATCATCCGATCTTCCAGACCCCTTTCGATCTGAACGACAAGCGCCAGATTCCCACCTGGCAGTACCTGCCCCGCGGCTACCGTGAAGATGGCGAAACGCCGCATTGGCGTGCAGTGCTGGATGATGATGGCAGGGTAATGGTGATGATTGCCCACAACAACGATATCGCTGACGGCTGGCAAAGAGCAGACGATCCAGGTTATCCGGCCGATGCGGCGAACATGGCCATCAGGCTGGGCGTCAACTTCGCGATGTATGCCCTGACACACTGACACCCCGGGATCTTGCAAATGTCGCCATGAATCAGAACCTGAAGGTGTAACTGAATTTCAGTGAAAGGTCTGAATTCGTGGTATGGAAGGTATTATCCTTGTCCGGGTCGGCAAGACCGTAATTCAAAACCAGAAACGCCTGTCTCCCGGCTTCTGGTATCCAGTGCAGCCTTGAGTTGAAGCCCATCACCTCGGAAACATTATCGTACTGCAGCAGGTTGCTCCAGGAGATGGTGGACGAAAATGCTATTTTGGTATCAAGCGTAAACAGGCGGACAGTGAAATCTCCGACAGGTAATTCGATATCGGTTTCCGTGTAGCTCACGCCAATATCGTACTGACGGGTGGGTCTCCAGTTCAGTCTGGCGCTGCGCTGAAACTGGGTGCCATCATAATAATCCCCGAAGCGGGATGATATCAGTCCGGAAACTCTACGCTGGTTGCCCAGTTGCAAACCAACCATGTATTCATTGAAAACATAGTCTCCGCTGGGCAGAACAACGGAACGCTTGCCGTCCGAACTACGATTGATTGTAAAGTTCCTGCGCAACACTTCACGACTCTCCATGAGACGCACAAAAACAACATCACCTGTATTGTTGTTGTTTGATATTCGGATGCCCTTGTTGGAAGAAATTACTTTTTTGTCACTCAGGTTACGTGACTCATAACCTTCAAAGCCGACATAGATTGACCGCAGGTAGCCACCAGGCCTCAGGAAATGCCTGTAGCCGAAATCCAGTGCATGGTCTTCCATGTCAGTCAGGCTGACGAAGCCCACGGCAGGGTCAAAATTCTGTTCAACCCGCTTGTATTCATAGCCTCCTCGCAAACCCTGATTATTCGGGGAACTGATTCCAAAACCCCAGGAAGCGTCATCCCCGGTTTTCCCTTCTGTGTCTGACTGTTGATAGAACAATACGCCCTGAAGAATTTTGCCTCCTGACAGGCGTGAATTACGGTATCTGAAGTCCATGCCCAACACGGAATTATCCTTGCTGGATTGTGGATCGCCACTTGTGGCTATAACGCCAAGCTGGGATTCAGACAGCACATTGAGTACTGCCCTGCCTACGAAAACTTCCTGTGCATCAACACCGGTTGCCGGATCTTCATCCTGACTGACCACAAGTGAACCCACATTCCAGTTTCCTACCCTGCCACTGACCTTGACTCCTGCATTGATGTCCACGGGTGAACCCGAAGTACTGAGACCTATGCGACGGGAAAAGAAAGGCCGGGCATTCTGGCTGGCAGAAGAGGGGATGGCAGTATTGCCACTGCCTCGTCCCGAATCGAAACCGCCGCCTCCTATCTGGCCGAATTCAAAAATGTCGGAATCGCGGATAAAGAAATCCCTTTTTTCAGGGAAAAACAGATTGAAACGGGTCAGGTTCACCTGCCGGGAATCAACTTCAGTGGCTGAAAAATCCGTGTTGACTGTCAGTGCTACATTCAATTGAGGCGTAATTTTGTAAAACAGATCTATCTGTGGTTCAAAGCTGATATCTGAAGTACCGGGTGGGCCTGCAACCCGTTCCTGTCGCATTACCATGGACGGAACGATGTCGAGCCCAGCCCCCTGCTGCAAGCCCTTCAGACCGGTTATGGTGCCGGCTATGCCGGGATTCACCTGCCTGTTTCTTGAAACCCAGGCTATGCTTTCGTTGCCACGGCGTATGGAGCGACTGAAATTGATTCCCCAGGAATCTGAATCCGGATTGAAGGAAATAGTCTGGAAGGGTATGCGCATTTCGCCATACCATCCTGTTTCATCACGACTGGCGTCTGCCTGCCAGATACCATCCCAACTGGCTTCGACTTCGCTGATATTCTGGAACAGGCCTTCCCAACGTACGCCATTGGCGTTTACTTCAAAGCGATATCCATTGCGGCGATCCAGGTAAGGATCAAGAATGACTGCCAGGATATCGTCTGACTGCAAACCCTGACCCTGGCGGAGAATGTTGGCACTGATCAGATCCGGATCATCTTCCCAAAAATGGTGAGCTATATAGAGGGCATCATCGGTGTAGTAAATGCGGATTTCGGATTTTTGGGAAGGTGCTGCGTATTCAACTGGTTCGTACTGATGAAAATCGTCAATCAGCAAAGCCTGTGACCAGACCGGATCATCCAATACACCATCAATGCGGGCGGCTTCGGTCAGTCTGGGAATTTCAATTGATTTGCCTCCATCACTGCCAATGGTTATCTGGGCGAGTGCCTGATTTGCGGAAAATATAACCAGGACAACAAACAAGGTTGATATGGGTCTCTTGCCATGTTTGGAGAAGAATGGCATGGGTATTCCATGTCAGTGATCGGAAATCAAAAAATATCTGAAAATTGGCTGTGGGTCGCGAATATAGTTACAAAACCACCATTGAATGACGCAATTCCATACTGCTTACACATTCGAACCGCAATTGCGTAGTACGAGCAATTCAGTTAGCCAACCAGATTGAAACAACCACCAGCAGGCCAGAGGTGATACTGGCCAGCAGCATGGGTTTGATGAGCAAATCCAGAGTCTTCTTGCCAAATTTGCTGAACAAGTAACAACTGGTTGAAACCAGGGCATAAACAAGGCAACAGAAAAACCAGCCCATTGCCATGCCGATCCTGAAACTGTCGCTCACCGGTGGTGGTGTGCCCCTTGATTCGGGCGGAAAAACCAGCATCCCTTCAGGATAGGCTGTCTCAAGCGCAGAACCGAAAACCCAGGCGCACAGGCCGGCAATCAAAATGCAAATGAGATATGTCAGCAGAAACCTGATGTGCCTACTCCACGTCATCAAGGCCTTCAGTGATCTCGATATAGGTGCCGGCAGGATCAGTGATAAAGGCAATGGTCAGGTTGATGTCGTCAATGCGCTGGGGGGCGCGATCAAAGGGTATGCCCATACGCTGCATTTTTGCGGCAAAGGCATCCATGTCCGCCACTTCAAATCCGATATGGTCTATCGCACTTCCCTGCGTTGGGGCAGGTGCTTCACCGCGCGCAGGAATGAAATCCACACGTGCACCGGGCACCAGTGCGGAAGGCAGGCCTCTGCGTTCTCCTGCTTCTGCCCCGAATACCTGCAAATACCAGTCGCGCAGACTTTCCACATCCAGTGCGGAAAGATGGGTGTGATGAAAGATAATGGGCTGAGCCTGTTCCGTGTCCTGACCCAGCTCCACTCTCAGGCCCCAGGGGAGGTCGGCCAGGACTTGTCCGGTTTCAGGATCCTCGAAAAAAATACTGGCGCCGGCGTTGAGCAGGATATTCTTGTAATGCAGATAGTCATTCACCATGAAGCCGACATGGTTGGCTGTGGTTGCAATGGAAGGTGCTGTGGGTTCGCCAACGCGGAGCAGAAAATACATGCCCGGAAATTCCAGCAGTTGCAGGCGACCTGAGCTTTTATCGACAGCGCCCATTGCCCTGAAAAAATTGCGGGCATCAGCATCATCCGGCACAACCAGATGGGTGTGGCCGGTGCTTACGCCTTCGGCATTCGGAGGTGGTAATTGCCCGGATACAGGGAATGAAAGGGCCAGCAGGCAGATTGCTATCAATGGTACTGCTTTCATGCCTGACTCCTTGAGGAATGCTTGGTCCGGAATTCCCTGCAGGGAATTCCGGAGGGATCCGGATTGTTATCTGTTGCCGGCTTTCAGTTCACGCCTTCTGGCGTGCAGAACCGGTTCGGTATAGCCGTTGGGTTGTTCAATGCCCTTGAAAACCAGAGCGCAGGCAGCCTTGAAGGCAACTCCGTCATAGTCAGGTGCCATGGGCCGGTAGGCTTTATCACCCGCGTTCTGCTTGTCCACTACAACTGCCATCCTTTTCATGGTTTCCATAACCTGTTCTTCTGAACAGATGCCATGATAGAGCCAGTTGGCCAGATGCTGGCTTGAGATACGCAGGGTGGCACGGTCTTCCATCAGACCCACATGGTTGATGTCGGGTACCTTGGAGCAACCCACCCCCTGATCTATCCATCTGACCACATAACCGAGTATGCCCTGGGCATTGTTATCAAGCTCGGCCTGGATCTGCTCTGGTGTCAGCTTGTTTTCAAGCATCAGCGGTATTGTGAGTATGTCATCCACACTCGCTCTGGGACGGGATGAGAGTTCCCGCTGGGTATTGGCCACATTGATCTGGTGGTAGTGGATGGCATGCAGGGTTGCAGCTGTTGGTGATGGCACCCAGGCGCAGTTTGCTCCCATGTTCGGATGAATGACCTTCTGGGCCATCATGTCGCCCATCATGTCGGGTTTGGCCCACATGCCTTTGCCTATCTGGGCCTTGCCGGTGAAACCACAGGACACACCGATATCCACATTGGAATCTTCGTAGGCCTTGATCCAGGGTTGTCCCTTGACCGCTTCCTTCGTCACCATAGGTCCGGCTGCCATGCTGGTATGAATTTCGTCGCCGGTACGATCCAGAAAGCCCGTGTTGATAAAGAATATACGGTCTTTTACTGCGCGTATGCATTCCTTCAGATTGACACTGGTTCTGCGTTCTTCATCCATGACGCCTACCTTGATGGTATGACGCTTCAGGCCAAAGGCATCTTCCACCATGTTCAGCAAGTCATTGGTAAATGCCACTTCTTCCGGACCATGCATCTTGGGTTTCACGATATAGATGCTGCCTTCACGGCTGTTCTTCAGCGGGCTGTTCCCATTGAGGTCGTGCAGTGCGCAGAGGGTGGTTACCATGGCATCAACTATGCCTTCAGGGACTTCATTGCCTTCGCTGTCCAGAACGGCATCTGTGGTCATCAGATGACCAACATTACGCACCAGCAGCAGACTGCGTCCCTGCATGATCACGGTTTCACCACTGGTACCCTTGTAGACGCGGTCTTCGCAAAGGCTGCGGGTGATGGTGCGGCCGCCTTTCTCGAATTTTTCCTCAAGTGTGCCATTCATCAGACCCAGCCAGTTGCGATACACAGCAACCTTGTCAGCAGCATCCACGGCTGCAACTGAATCCTCACAGTCCTGGATAGTTGTCATGGCACTTTCCATGTAGACATCCTTTACACCTGCATGATGCTGCTTGCCTATCTGGTGTTCACTGTCGAGCTGTATTTCCAGATGCAGGCCATGGTTGGCAAAGAGCAGTGCGGTGGGTGAAGTAAATCCGCCCTGGAAACCTACCAGCTTGTCGGGATTGGACAGGCCGGTAACCGTGCGGTCTTTCAGTTCCACCTCCACCACGATATGCCCATTCTGGTTGATCAGCCGGTACTCGCAAACCTGGCAATGACGGCCCCGTTTCAGGGGAATGGCCTGATCGAGGAATTCATCAGCATAGTCCATGACTTTCTGGCCGCGCACGGGGTTATAGTCGCCACTGCGGGTAGCGCCCCCGGTTTCGGGAATTACATCGGTCCCGTAGAGGGCATCAAAAAGGCTGCCCCACCTGGCATTTGCAGCGTTGAGCGCATAGCGTGCATTCATGACAGGCACTACCAGTTGTGGCCCGGCCACAATTGCTATCTCGTAATCGGATCCTCGCGTCCCTATCCTGAAATCGTCTCCTTCAGGGACCAGATAGCCTGTTTCCTGCAGGAAGCTTTTGTATTCATCACGATGAGTCAGGTAGTAGCCCGGTTCATGCTCCTTGTGCCAGTTATCTATCAGGGCCTGCAGCTGATCCCTTTTTGCCAGCAGCTCCCGGTTTCTGGGCGTCAGTTTTTGCAGGATATTGCCCAGAGCAGCCCAGAATTCGCCCGCGCTGATCCCGCTGCCGGGTGCCGCTTCCTTTTCGATGAAATCATAAAGAACCTGGGAGATCTGGATATTGCTGGCTGAGATATTGGCCATGTTGCTTCGGGTCCGGAACTGCTTGTGAATTTAGACAGGTATTCTAGCGCCAAAGCAGGGCAAATTCCCAATCTGCTGACCACAACAATACCGGACGAGGGCATGGGAAATCCGGGCAGGATGCAGCTGCAGTGTATGATTTTGCATCAATTGTGAAGTCCGGAAGCGGTGGGTGCCGCCCACTGGAACTTCG
>JAURLQ010000155.1 GCA_030831125.1 Gammaproteobacteria bacterium | reverse complement strand
TTCCGCGCTGCTTTCAACAGGGCATGCGTGCCAATGATATTGGTTTCTATAAAAGCATCCGGGCCGGTGATGGAACGATCCACATGGCTTTCTGCCGCAAAATGCACCAGCGTGTCGATGTCATGCTTTTCGAGCAATCGGGTAACGAGTGCTTCGTCGCAGATATTGCCTTTAACAAACTCGTAACCTGCCTGCCCATCAAACGCTGAAAGATTGGCTCTGTTACCGGCATAGGTCAGCGCATCAAGCACCACAAGATTCACATCCGGGCGGGCCTTGCGATAGTAGTGGACAAAATTTGAGCCTATGAATCCGGCGCCACCGGTTACCAGCATGTTTTTCATCTATGATTCCTTGCTTGCTGCCTGTTCAGACTTGATGTTGATGACTTCTTGCAATTCTTCCTGCCAGGGCCTTCCCTGATATCCGATCGCAACTCTTGTGCTGCTTTTGTCGAGCACACTGTAGGACGGTCTTTTGGCTGGAGTAGGATAATCTGCTGTGCTGAGGGGCTTGATGGGAATGCCTTTGTCCAGCAAGCTGGCTTCAAGACCCTGCTTCTGGATTTCGCAGGCAAAATCAAACCAGCTTGCCTCACCCTGATCTGTCCAGTGATAGATGCCGTACCCTGGCTGCTTTTCTGCAAACATCCAGATTACCCTGGCCAGGGTGTGCGCCGATGTCGGGGTTCCTTTCTGATCTGCCACAACCCCCAATTGTTCCCTGGTGCCCATCAGATGCAGCATGGTGTTGAAAAAGTTTTTTCCTTCTGCGGCATATAGCCAGGCAGTGCGGATTATCCATGACCTGTCCGGTGCCAGTGCAGTCAGCGCCTGCTCTCCCTTCAGTTTGCTCGCACCATAGATGCCAACCGGGTTTACCGGTGAATCCGGCAGATATGGCGTGTTGGCATTACCGTCAAAAACAAAGTCGGTAGAAACATGAATGATGCCCGTTTGTGGCCCGGTATTTTCAATGAGATTTATCACGCCAGCATGGTTTACCGCGAAGGCCTTGTCCTGCTCAGTTTCTGCCTTGTCCACGGCGGTATAGGCCGCGGCATTGATAACCAGATCGGGCTTCACCTTGTTCAGCACTCTGGCAACGCTGGCACTGTTGCTGATATCAAGAACAGACGATGTATAGGCGCTGACTTTAACGGAATGTGGTACGGATCTGACCAGCAGCGAACCCAGCTGGCCATTGGCACCCAGAATTACAACATGCATGTGCTTGAGGGATTCATGAAATTTGAAGTCACAATTGTATGCTTTTACACGGCAATTCAGAAAGCCGTTTTCCGGAAAGCTTCAACTGCCAAAGGGTGAAAGCAGCTCTGGCAGGGCCTGGGTAAAACTGTCTTGTGGAGTGAAGCCGGTAATCTCACCAAAAGCATTGTCAGCATCGAAGCTTTCTTCATAAATGGTGCGACAGGTGCCTATTCCAAAGCCCCAGCCGGTTATCGGTGATATTTTCTCACTGAGCCAGGCAGCTGTATAAATCAGGCTCCGCGGCAGAATCAACCTGGGCATACTGTAGCCCAGATGTTCCCTGACCATGCTTGTTATGCCATTGAGAGTATATTGCCGGCCGTCATTCAGGCTCCAGCATTTGCCCGCCAGCTTCTCATTTTCTACAGCACAGACAATGGCCCTGCAACAATCACTTCTGCTGATCATGCCGAAGGTGGCGCCGGACTTTATCGAAAACGGCAGCCACCTTTTACTGAACAATCGAAGCAACGCACGCAGATTTCCTTTCATATCCCTGCCATAAACCATACACGGTCTGAGCACGCAGACATTCAACAGGCCGTTCCTGAAAAGTGTCAACAGCAGATGCTCGGCTTCCTTCCTGATTTTTCCGTAAGCGGAATGCTCCGGCCATTGTGCCTTCACACTACTGATATAAATGAACTTGCCTACACCGTTGCGTACAGCCGCTTCTGCCATTCTCCGTAAAGGTTCCAGTGATTCCCTGCGGTGAGTAATCACATCGCCATTGGCATGTGCCATACCTGCAAGATGGATAATCACATCCATTCCCCTGCAAAGGTTATTGCATGCCTCCGGACTACCGAGGTCGCTTTGCACAATAGTGACTGTTGCTGCAAAACCGGCCTTCTCTGCCTGGGCGGACTGCCTGACAACTGCAAATATTTCATTGCCGGTATCAGAAAGCCGGGGTATCAAGGCCTTTCCGATATATCCGGCTGCCCCTGTAACAAGAATTTTCACCGCCATTTCCATCCATACAGTGAAAAAAATATGCCTGCCGACTTGATGAAGTTGCAGATGTGTCTCATACCCTTGCCTCCCGCATTGCCACCGAAGTGAACCACTTTTACTTCAGGTACATAATCGATGCGGCCGAGTTTCCCCAGCTCAAGTGACAAGGCAAAATCCTCAAAATAAAGAAAGAACTTTTCATTGAATCCACCCAGCTTCTGCAGAACTTCTGTTCTGCAAAACATGAAGCATCCACTAATGATGCTGGCTGGAGCTGTTTTCCTGTCATGTACCAACTTCCTGTTTTCATACAAAGACAATCTGAAATCAAAATGTTTTTTTATTGGCCACGGTGAAAATCCACGCAGCGCCAGATCTGCAACCGTGGGATAAGTTTTGCAAAGATACTGGTACTTACCATCAGCCCCCCTGGTTTCAGGACTCAAGGCAACACAAACCGGATTGTCCTGCATATGCTCCAAGGCACAATGCAGTGAGTCTTCATAAAGTATTACATCAGGGTTGAGAATCAGATGAAATGTCGACTTGATTTTTCTGATGGCCTGATTATGCGCCTTTCCATAACCAAGGTTACTACTGTTACTGATTATCCCCGCGTAAGGCAATAAGCCGGATTCATCCAGCCCGGATTCCAGAAATGCCCTTTGGTTGCCATTGTCGACAACTGTTATGCAATAACTGAAAGTATTATCAGACGCTGAGCAAAACGAAAGGGCCCTTCCCAGATTTTTCAACAGTACCGAAAATTGTACGGGATCAGGGTAATAGGTAACGATGGAAATACTTAAGTGGACAGTTTGTTCCGGTATCACAGTTATTCACGAACAGGCACAATTCTGTCTCCGAAGGGAGTTCTTACCAGGCGCATACCGGGTGGCACGTCTGCCTCGGAAATCCGTTCAGGCTGAAAATTCGACAAGCGACCACGCCTGGCTGCCTGACGCTCAGCTCTTGCCGCCAGCTCTTCAGGGGACAGTTGTTGTTCGGCCACTTCCAGCTCCCCGCTGAACGGATTCCTGAATACCTGCTGGCCATTGGCATTGATCATGACGCCACCTGGTCCTTCTGTCAGGGCTTCACCGTTGCCGAAAATCGCTGCTGCATCCACTGATTGTGCCGGCGCGGCACCATCGGCAGACACCGCCAGTGGTGCTGCATTGGACAGTGTCAGCAGGGACTGGCTCGGGCTCATACAGGACACGCCAACGCTGGTATTTTCTATACAGATATCCTGGCCCGGATGTAGCAGAGTTACTTGCCGGCCATCAACTGCTGTTATCTGGAAATTCTGGTAACCCGGTACCGGCACGCGCTGCCCTGCCTGCCACTGTACTTGTACTTCATGACCATCGCGGCTCAGCAATATTGCCTTGTAGTTATCCCCGAAACGGCTTGCCCCTTTCAACGTGAATGCCGGTTGCCCATTTTGCTGCAGCGGAGACCCGGCATTAATCTGCACTGGTCCCTGGGGCTCAGCTTCATTCTCTATGGATTCAAATAATGACAGTACCTGAGCTTGAACAGCCAAGGGTATAAAAAGCAGAGGAACATACAATATCTTTTTGTTCATAGGGATTTCCTCATGTTCATTCACTTTGCCTGGTCATGCATGGGTTCAGAATATGGTACCCCGGATCATCCAGCCAATTACTCGCCTGAGTACGCCCTGGCCATGATTACAGATTCTCGAATGACAAGGTACCGATATCACCACCCAGGCTGAACTCTGACGTCCTTATAGGTGTTTGTACTTTGCTGGTTCTGGCATCAAGCAAGGCCAGCCTGCCAAGTTTATGGATATGCTGCATGGACAACAATTGGCAATAGGCCAACAGCAATGCCCCGCCTTCACGCAATTCTGCGAATTTCTCAGGCGGCAGATCATTCAATTTCTCTTCACTGATCCTGAACAGTCCTGATATCTGCTGTTTCTCACCCTGGGTTTCCAGCACCAATGGCCAGGGTTCAATGACGTCCATATATGTCAGCGCTTTGCAGATTTTGATCGCCAGCTTCCTGTCCCGTTCGATCTCGACCAACAGGTCAAGCGCGTTTTTGGTATGTTCAGCAAGCTTCCTGGCATCATCATAGAAGAGTTCTGCACCCCCCTTGTCATCTTTCACCAGTCCACTACCTTCATCCACACACAGGAAATAGTTGTCCTCCTCACCCCTGGCCAGCCTGAAAGGATAACTCCTGTATATGGCAGGGACATATGATTCTCGCCACTGACCCTTCTGGTCCACCAACAGATTCTGACCCTGCTTTATTCCCTGTACTGCAACTGGCAGGAAATCTTCATTTTCCGGGACAAAGGCTACCGCAGTTCCCATTATGATTTTCGGTACTTCTGAACCCCCCAGGACAACAATCGAATCGGCAATGGCAAAACTGAAGTCTTTGGGCCTGTTCCAGCTTTTGTCACAAAACTTGTCAACTGTCACTCTTTGAAGGTTCTGCATTCAGTCTCCGTTACTTGCGTTCCATAGGGGTTGTCTGCAATTAGAGCGCAATTTGATCTGACAATAAAGTCACACACGTTTAAAACAATGACCCACGGCTTTTTGCAAGCCGGGGGGGGTTCTACCCCGTTTCCACGGACGGTTCTAAAAAGGTTGTAAACTTCTGATCCTGCCGGGCAACTCTACGACGCATCCTTGGATTGTGGAAGCGTTCGATGTAATCAAACACATCTGCCCTGGCCTCATTCAAGGTCCGGTATCGACGATGGTTGATCCGTTCTCGTTTGAGCATCCCAAAGAAACCTTCGCAAGCGGCATTATCACCACAATGACCAACTGCGCTCATACTACTGATCAAGGCATTGCTACCCAGATAGCGTTGGTATTCACCACTGGTGAACTGGCAGCCACGATCTGAATGCAGAATTACTGGAGATGTAGCCTGCTTTTGCCATAGCGCCATTTCCACCGCCCTCAACACCATTTTGCGATCCTGCCGATGATGCATTGACCAGCCAATCACCAGCTTGCTGTACAGATCCACCACAACACAAAGGAATAGCTTGCCTTCGCCAGTGGGTATCTCAGTAATGTCTGTCACCCATTTGGTATCAGGTTCCAGGGCAGAAAAATCGCGCTTCAGGTGGTTGGTTATGCCAGCTGGTCGCAGTGAAGAACGGCCGTAGCGCTTTCGCTTCCTCTGTGGCCAGCCCTGCAGGCCACTGCCCTGCAGGCCACTGGTGGCCATCAAGCGAGCAACACGGTTGAGACTGACGGATTCACCCTCTGCTACCAGATCTTCCTGCATACGTGGCGCTCCAATGACACCACCGCTGTCATCATGAATCTGGCGCATACGTTCAACCAATCGTATGTTTTCGGTTTCACGCGGACCAGGCTGGCGTGTTTCCCAAGCATAATAACCACTTGGTGAGACCTCCAGGCAGCGACACATGAGCCTTACAGGAAATTCGTTGCGACAACGTTGAATCGCCTGATACCTCAGGACGATCCCTTGGCGAAGAACGTTGCCGCTTCGCGTAAAAAATCACGTTCCTTCTTCAGCCGGGCCACCTCCCGCTTGAGGTGGGCTACTTCTTCATCCCGGGGTGAGCCAGAACCGCTGAAAGCCTTGTCTGCAGCAGCTTCGGCCTCACGTTTCCAACGGGTCAGCAGGTTGGGGTTTATAACAACCTCAAGGGCTATCTGCCGGCAACTGACACCTGGCTGGCGGGACAGTGCAATGGCCTCACGCTTGAACTCGGCACTGAACTTTCTTCTCTTTGACATAGACACTCCTTAGGCACATTATGCCTCTTCTCTAAAGTGTCCGTGAAATCGGGGTAGAACCCGTTTTCATGGTGCTGTTTATTCGGTTTCTCCAGAAGGCTTGCTCTTAGCCCGGCCTTTATCCGATATCTGGCTGACCTCGATCAATGCGGCGAGCTCTTCATCGGTGAGCAGGTTGTCCTGTGACAGCGAGGCAAATTCTTGCTCGATACGCGATTGATGCCTGCGCAGCGTATCGATGTAGCCGTTGATCATGGTGTCTAGTGTCTGGCGCGCGTCGCTAGCTTCCGAACCTCGAACCTGCCGCAAAACATCGTCGAAAGCCTGGGAGGTGAGCGCCTGCAACTGAGCATGCAGGTGCTGCAGGCGGTCGATGCACTCGCGAAGGATGGCATTTTGATTCTGGCGCTTATCTGGCTTGGTCATGATGAGCTGTCTAGGCAGGTGTACAAGCCTATCAGGTCTGTGCGGAACTTTGTGACAAATCTGTGAGCAAAGGCGCCATGGGCCTGATGGGCTGGTCAAACGTTGTAAAACGGCACGGTTATACTAGGTTTCTGGCGTCCAGTGTGGCGCCTTAGCTCTGCGCACCACCCTGTGCCCCGGGGCCTCGATTGGGGGCCACCCCCTAGAAGTGCAGTAGGGTGCTGTTACAAAGCTGCACTACAAACCGCACTACATTGGCAGGTTTGTGCAGAAATCTGGAATGCAAGCTGTTGATTTAATTGGGGCTGAGCAGGGTAAAAAAAGGAAGTGGTGCCCCGGGCAGGAATCTCCCCATAGCGTAACTATCTGAAAAGTATTGATTTCCTCCAAGTGCAGCGGTACAAACAGCGGTACATTGCCGCTGTGGAGGCAACATGAAGCTCAAACACATCACCGAATCCAGAGGTCTGCTGGTCTACCAGCGTCGATACCCACAGCGGGTCCTACAGCATCCACAGATACGATCCCCACTATTCAAGCGTTCGCTGGGACTGCGAAGCAATGCCAGTGAGGAAGACGTGCTTAAGGCCTGGAAGGCAGCGAATAAGGTCTTTGAGGACTACGTGAGCCTTCTGGAGCTAGCCAACACCGATGTCCTTCAGCAGGCAAGAAAGCTTGAGCTGGCGCAGGCGCTGTTGGCTGCCAATGACCTCCAGCCGGGCATGCTGGCGGCAGACCCAATGATGAGTACGGAGCAGAATACAGCCCTGAGAGAGCATAAGCTCCAAGCTGTTCTGGGATCGGGTGCTTTTGAGGACCTTGAGCATTACGAACATCATGAATGGCAGCAAGGGCTGTCTCCTTAGCTTGAAATAGAGAGCCTCGCATGGAAGCTGGTGAATGAGCCTTCTAGCCTCAATGCTGGGGTAACCACGCTTTCGCAGTGCTGGGATATTTATGCCGCTGTGAAAAGCCTCGATATGACAGACCAGAACAGCAAGATGGCAAAGAGCCGCTTCCAGAGGTTTGTGAGCCTCATAGGGGATCAGGTACTAACACAGAGAGCATGTAACGAAGGGCTTGTGGGGTACACAGAAGCCCGAGAACAGGACAGGTCTGACTCAGGTGGTACTACTCCTGCTGCTTCGACAATCCAGCGTGAAGTTAATGCTATTGTCGCTGTGCTCAACACCGTCATTAAGCGGCGAGCGTTGGATGTCATCATCCGCAGGCCAGAATTGAAGAAGACAACAGCTAAGGCTCGATATACTTATACCCGAGCTGAGCTTGTTGCTTTAGCAGAGCTTGCCCAGGATAAGGCTGATAGCCTGTATGAATCTTGGAAAGAACTGGTATTTCTTATCATGGTCCAGACTGGTGTTATTCAGAGTGAGCTACAGCGGCTACGGAAGGAAAGCCTGCACCTTGAGCACAAGATTCCGCATATAGACCTCAGGGGATAGCTGAAGACAGATCAGCGTGACCTTTCCCCTGAATTAGCACCACCCATAAGGCGAGATTTTCATCATGCCACAGCTCTGGCAAATACGCTTGGTGGTTGATAGCCCAAAGAGCTGTGTGGCCTGATTTCGTTGTAGTCCATTCTCCATTCATCAATGACTTGCCTGGCTTCTTCCAACGACCGGAACCAGTACTGATTCAGGCAGCTATCCCTGAATTTGCCATTGAAGCTTTCAACAAAAGCATTCTGAGTAGGCTTACCCGGCTGGATGAACTGCAGCCTGACCTCGTTGTCCTTGCTCCAGAAGAACATG
>JAURLQ010000154.1 GCA_030831125.1 Gammaproteobacteria bacterium | reverse complement strand
GGATAGCCTGTTCGGTCGGTGATGCTGTATTCATAATTCTGGCTCTGATGGATGAACCCCGGCGCATCCCCCTGTCGGGGACTGTTGTATGGGTCACACCACAGAATGCCGAAAACAACCGCGCCCAGGGCATCGGGGTACAATTCAGGGACAAGGACAATGCCGCCAGACCCTTGATTGAAAAATATCTGGCGGGCATACAGGGCGGTCAACACCAGACTCACACACTCTAGACAGGTACAGCAGTAATGAATCTCAATGATTGCCATAACTTCAGGGACTTCCGGGAACTCGCCAGAAGGCGTTTGCCGAAACCCATTTTCCATTACATCGATGGCGCTGCTGACGACGAAGTAACCTATCGTCGCAATACCCAGGCCTATGAAGAAGTGGATCTGGTACCCAACGTTCTGAGCGGTGTTGCAGACATCGACATGTCTGTAACCATATTCGGCAAGAAACTTGATATGCCGATTTACTGTGCCCCGACAGCCCTGCAGAGACTTTTTCATCATGACGGTGAAAGGGCAGTAGCCAGGGCAGCCCAGAAATACGGCACCATGTTCGGTGTTTCATCTCTTGGTACGGTGAGCGTGGAGGAAATCGGGGAAATGATTGATACCCCCAAGATGTTCCAGTTCTACTTCCACAAGGATCGTGGCCTGAACAACAGCATGATAGATCGTGCACGGGCAGCCAATTTTGATGTGATGGCTTTGACAGTTGATACCATCACTGGCGGTAATCGCGAACGTGACAAGCGGACCGGTTTTACTTCTCCCCCAAAACTGACACCATCCAGCCTGCTCAGTTTTGCCATGCGTCCGCGCTGGGCTATCAATTATTTCACGCATCCGAAATTTGATCTGCCGCATCTCTCAACCCACGTCCAGGAGGGTTCGAACATTGCCACCTCAATTGGTGACTATTTTGCAAAGATGCTTGATCAGTCGATGACATGGAAAGATGCAGAGCAGATCTGTGCCCGGTGGGGAGGGCACTTTGCCTTGAAAGGTGTGATGAGCGTTGCAGACGCCCGTCGGGCTGTTGATATCGGATGTACGGGCATCATGGTTTCAAATCATGGTGGCAGACAGCTTGACGGTTCGCGTGCACCGTTTGATCAGCTGGCAGAGATTGTTGATGCCGTGGGTGACAAGATAGATGTGATCTGTGAGGGCGGCATCCAGCGTGGTACCCATGTACTCAAGGCGCTGTCTTTGGGTGCCAGGGCCTGTTCGGGTGGACGTATGTATCTGTATGCGCTTTCTGCAGCCGGACAACCGGGCGTGGAACGTGCACTGGAGCAGTACCGCAGTGAAATAGAACGTGCCATGAAACTGATGGGGGTGAAATCAGTTGCCGATCTGAACCGGGGTAACTTGCGTTTCAGATAATTGCCAAGGCACAACTGGTATGAATTGAGTGCTGGAACCCCGACAAAGTGGGGAAATTCATGCATGCATGAAAAACAATCTGGTCATGCGGATTCCAGCA
Organism: Gammaproteobacteria bacterium; assembly: GCA_030831125.1. Classification (GTDB taxonomy): domain Bacteria; phylum Pseudomonadota; class Gammaproteobacteria; order Pseudomonadales; family Pseudohongiellaceae; genus CAILUG01. The sequence continues at coordinate 6,010 of JAURLQ010000154.1, read as the reverse complement.
AGTGGTTTCCTCAACACGCATAAACCCATCCATGGAGCTCGACTGCGGCATCCCTGCCGCAGACGGTCTCGGACTCCACTTGCTGGAATCCGCAGTCATGTCCAGTGGCAATCCCCGGGTTAAAGTTTCATGCAATGGTTTCCTGCGTTAAAGCACGGGACGTTTAGAGCAGGGTTGACATTTACTGAATTCAGAACCCTGCAACCCCGCCATCTTCCCTCAGGTCTGCCATACCTTCAATGACACCATCTCGTACCAGAATTGAATTGGCATCTCCCTGGCTGTTGCTGATGGAAATGTTTCCGTGTCCCATTTCCACAAGTGCCGCCTGTACCGCTTCACTCATTGCACCCGGTTCGGCCCGGATCGAATCCGGCTGCCATTGATGGTGAATGCGTGGACTCATTACTGCCTGTTCCAGCCCCATATCGTGATCCAGCACATTGATGATGACCTGCAGCACCGTATTGATAATGGTTGAGCCTCCCGGCGAACCGGTAATGAGCAGTACCTGACCATCCTTTTTCACTATGGTGGGGGCCATTGAGCTCATCATGCGTTTGCCGGGTTCAATGGCATTGGCTACAGCACCGGTAATACTGCCTGGCGCAGGGGGCGCAGGTTTGGCAGCAAAATCAGGCATTTCATTGTTCATGAGTATGCCGGTGCCCGGGATAACCCAGCGATTACCGTAAGTGGCGTTAAGCGTTGTCGTCAGGGAAACCGCCATACCTGTGCTGTCCATTACCGACAGATGCGTAGTGTCAGGACTTTCAGCAGGCCAGCTGCCTGCACCGATGGCATTGCTGTCACTGGCGGCCATCGGATCGAAATCACTGAAACGGTGACGGGCATATTCTTTCGACGTCAATATCTCGACAGGGACATCCACAAAATCCGGATCTCCCAGATATTCTGCACGATCAGCATAGGCTCTGCGCTGTGCTTCTATCATCAGATGCAGGGTTTCAACACTGCCGTATCCCAGTGCTCCAGGATCATAGGGTTCAAGCATATTCAGCATTTCCAGCAACATGATGCCACCAGAGGAGGGTGGGGGCATGGACCAGATTTCGTAATCGCGGTAGTTTCCCTGCACAGGCTCACGCCAAACCACTTCATAGTTTTCAAGGTCTGCATGGGTAATCAAACCGTCATTGGCCTGCATTTCAGCAACGATGAGATTGGCCGTTTCACCCTTGTAGAAACCATCACGGCCTTCGGCTGAAATGCGTTTCAGGGTATTGGCCAGATCAGGTTGCACCCAGATATCTCCGGCTGCATATGGAGTACCACCTCTGGTGAACTTTTCCAGCGAAGCGGGTGTTCCCTGAAAGCCCTGATATTGCTGCTGAACTGGTTAGCTATATCTTCATTGAGCATCCAGCCAGCTTCAGCCAGCTTTACTGCAGGCGCAAGAACAGCCTCTCTCGACATGGTGCCATGCCGCTCCAGCAGATCCAGCAGGCCTGCTACAGTGCCCGGAACGCCGGAAGCCTGCAGGCTGCTGAAAGATCTTTGTCTGTCTATATTGCCTTCATCATCAAGGAACATGTCTCTGTGTGAGGCAGCTGGTGCGGTTTCGCGATGATCCTGTGTAAGGACCTGACCATCGGGCAGGGAAAGTACAACAAATCCACCCCCACCAATATTGCCGGCAGAAGGGTAGACAACGGCAAGGGCAAATGCAGTTGCTACTGCTGCATCCACGGCATTCCCGCCATCACGCAGAATATCGGCTCCAACCGAGGATGCTATTGCCGAACGTGAAGACACCATGCCTGTAGTACCCTGAAGGTACTGGCCAAGAGCAGATTGCCAAAAAAGGCAAGCAAGCATAAACAACACATGAATTCTTTTCACACTACGGTCCTGTGAATCTTTCGACTGGGAAACAAGGCTATGCTGATCAGGCAAGTATCATGCCATTGAATGGATATAACGGAAAGTGAGGTTCACTCTTGGCACAGACAATCCCGGTGCCTTGGGGAGTTGATGCTGCCAGTGTTGTTGCAGTCCTTTTCCCATCAGCAACAGGGAACCGTTTGCCAGTGGCATCACGCGCTTGGCTCCCAGACTGCGGTCCCTGGGACGAAGTTCGAGCTTGCGTTCTGCACCATAGCTGAGCGAAGCAATAAGGGGATCTGTTCCAAGTTCGGCTTCATCATCACTGTGCCAAGCTACACTGTCGTTGCCGTCGCGATAAAGATTCAGCAAGACCGAATTGAATTTCTGACCTGTAAGCTTTTCCGTCTCGGATTTGACAGCCAGCAGTTGGGGAGTCCATGGCAGAGGATCGAGGTTGATACCGGAATAGGCGTAACTGGATCGCTTGTCACCGAACCATGCCTGCAAACGGGGAACATCCATCCATTTTCCCGCGATGCGAATTTTGTCCTGACGCCAGGGTGTCTGCTCAAGGAAAGTGGCCAGCAACTCTGTTGCCCGGACAGGGTCATGAAAACGGGGATAATAGTGCAGCTCTGCACGCGGCAGCTCGATAAGCTCCCGGAAGTATGGATTGCTTGTGGAATCTTCGCTCTCTGGTCTGGCAGAACCAAACAGGGAGAGTGATTGCATGGCAAATATTCTGCTCAGCTCTTACCCAGAAGTTCCAGCAAGGCCTCTTTTTTCTCAGCTGGCATGGTTTCCAGCATCCTGTTCAGCTCATCCTCGGTTTTTCTGGTACCAGGCTGGAAGCTTCCATCGGGATTGGCAGCCGCGAGTTTTTCCTGCAATTCCTTCCGGATATGGTTCTCAAGAACCATGATTATCTCGGAATTCATGCTGCGGCGGTGCTGTTCGGAAAGCTGCCTGATCTGGTCCCGCAAACCTGCTGGCAGGCGGATTACAAATTTTTCCACAATGTTGGGAGTGGACATGCTGTCCATTGTATTATCGTCAAATTGCTGCTCATATTCGTTACTCATCTTCTTCTCCGAGACGGGATTCTTTGCTTGTGTTCGTTTCCGTTGCTGATGTCCCTTTGGAATTAATGTAACGGCATGGCAATGATAAGGCCTGGAATTCACAGTGGAAGCCCTTTTTTTGCAAAATTTGCAAAATATCTTCCATTTTTTCAGTAACCTGATAACTGACTCACGTTATTTGCCGATTGCGAAAGGTTTGACTGTCTGATGCCTGATTATGATCTGTTTGTTATCGGTGCCGGCTCCGGTGGTGTACGCGCAGCCAGGTTAGCTGCCAGCATGGGGGCGAGGGTAGCAGTTGCTGAAAACCGCTATCTGGGCGGCACCTGTGTCAATGTTGGTTGCATACCCAAAAAACTCTATGCCTTTGCAGCACATTACCAGCAGGATTTTATCGATAGCGCCGGTTTCGGCTGGCAAATTCCCAAACCTGCCATATTGGACTGGGAGACTTTAAAAAATAATAAATCCAAAGAAATACATAGACTTAATGGAATATATTCACAAATTCTCGAGAAGTCTGGTGCAACTATAATCAACGGTAACGCGAAGCTGGAAGGTCCCGGTACAGTATCCGTCGGAGACCAGAGCTTCACTGCAAGTCATATTCTCATTGCAACCGGGGGCTGGCCTTTTGTGCCGACTTTCAGCGGCAGCGAACATGTACTTACCTCCAACGAAATTTTCGATTTACCCAGGCTCCCCGCACGCATGCTGATAGTTGGTGGAGGCTATATCGCCGTTGAATTTGCAGGTATTTTCTCCGGGCTGGGGACAGAAATTACACTGGCATACAGAGGCAGGGAAATACTGAAACAGTTTGACAGTGATTTGCGGGCGCATTTCATGCAGGAAGCTGCACGTCACATGAAACTTTTAATGGAAATAGACGTTAAAAGTATTGAATTACTGGAAAATAGCAAATATCTGGTAAATTTTTCGGACGATTCATCAGCAACTTACGATACGGTACTTTATGCCACAGGCCGTAAGCCCAATACCAAAGGATTGGGACTGGAAAACACTGCCATCGTCACCAACAACAATGGCACCATCAAGGTAGATGACAAGTTCAGGACTGATGAACCCTCCATATTCGCCATAGGAGATGTAGTGGGGCACATGGCACTCACGCCCGTTGCGCTCGCAGAAGGTATGGTAGTAGCAGATACCCTGTTTGGTGACGGTCGCAGACAAATCAGCTATGACAATATCCCTACAGCCATATTCAGCCATCCAAACCTGGCTACTGTGGGACTCAGCGAGCAAGCTGCCCAGGAAAGTTACACTGACATCGCCATCTATGAGAGCGATTTCAGGCATTTGCGACATACCTTGTCCGGCAATCCGGAACGTACCTACATGAAAGTCATCGTGGATACTGCAACTGACAAGGTACTTGGCATGCACATGATGGGCAGTGATGCCGGTGCAATCATCCAGGGATTTGCCACTGCCATGATCTGTGGCCTGACCAAGAGACAACTGGATGCAACCATCGGGATTCATCCGACTGCTGCAGAGGAATTCGTAACCATGAGGAGCAGGGCCAGATAACCCGATCCTGGCACTTGCAGGGCTTGTCACATTCCTTTACTATTTCCGGTAATCTTTATTACCGGAAATTAAGGCTCACTAATGAAACCTCTACATTTTCATGTCTATCAGCTAGTTAAAGCTTTTATTTAATGTCTTCTATCAAGCCTCCAGTTCCGTTTTTTGACACCCTTGGTGAAATGGCCAACCCATTCCGGAACCGCGTAACTAGCGTGGCTCACCTGCGTGGTGAAGATTCTGAAGACGCTATTGCAGACTATCAGTATGCCAGCGAATTCCTGTACAGCTATCGTGGCAGCAAGGACACATTCTCGACATACAGGCGCGAACTCGAACATTTTCTGCACTGGATCTGGCTGGTGTCTGACAAACCGCTCAAGGAGATACGCCGTGACGATATAGAGGCCTACATCGAGTTTGCCCGCAAACCACCGAAATCCTGGATTGGCCCATGCAATGTCCCCAGGTTCCTGGACAAGAATGGTCTCAGGGAACCCAATATCGAATGGCGACCCTATATCTGTCCACCGGATGACCATGCCGGTGGTTACAGTCTTTCCCAGAGCGGCATCCAGTCGATTTTTGCCGTATTGAGCAGTTTCTTCAATTTCCTGATCCAGGAGGACTATCTGGAGGCCAATCCGGTGTCCCAGATACGCCAGAAGAGCAAGTTCCTGCAAAAATCCCAGATGGCACGGCCAATTCGTAGGCTTTCCGAACTTCAATGGTCGTATGTTATTGATACAGCAGAACTTTTGGCGAAAACCGACCCGAATACGCATGAACGGACGCTATTCATCATGAATGCGCTGTTCGGCATGTATCTGCGTATATCTGAACTGGTTGAAACGGAACGCTGGACACCCCGTATGGGCGACTTTGAACTCGATATTGAAGGCAATTGGTGGTTTCGCACTGTAGGCAAAGGTAACAAGGAACGCATTATTTCGGTCAGCGACAGCATGCTGTCAGCCCTCAGGAGATATCGGCGCTCCAGAGGCCTGAGTGAACTCCCTGCCCCCGGCGAATCCAACCCGCTGATTCACAAGAACAGGGGGCCCGGCGGCATCACCAGTACACGCCAGATCCGCCTTATTGTGCAGAATTGTTTTGACAAGGCCAGGGAGAAAATGGAACAGGAAGGGCATCAGGAAGAAGCCCTGCAGCTTACTGCAGCAACGGTGCACTGGTTACGCCATACAGGCATATCGGAAGATGTGAAATTCCGGCCTCGTGAACATGTACGCGATGATGCCGGACATGGTTCAAGTGCGATCACCGACCGGTATATCGACGTTGAGCTCAAGGAACGTCATGCCTCGGCACGAAAGAAAATCATCAATCCCGGTTCTTGAAAAGAATGCCAACGCCCTTACAAAGTAAAAAAACATGCACTGGAAAGCCAAATAAGGTAGTTTGTGGCAGCCCGCATTTGTTAATCAGGGATTAAGCCCCATTGCATCAAACTGTTTTGCAAGGGCTTCCCGGCGCCTGCAAGGCAGACCTGCCAGCAGGCATCAGAG
>JAURLQ010000153.1 GCA_030831125.1 Gammaproteobacteria bacterium | reverse complement strand
GATCGCGGCGTGGCAATGACCTTGTTCATTTCATTGAGGATATGGATTCTGGCGCGATACGCGCTTTCCAGTGCAGTTTCCATGATCTCTTCTGTAATGCCCTGGATCTTGATATCCATTTGCAGCGCAGTAACGCCCTTGGCGGAACCTGCCACCTTGAAATCCATGTCGCCCAGATGATCTTCATCACCCAGAATATCTGTCAGTACCGCAAACCCGTTTTCTTCCTTGATAAGACCCATGGCAATACCTGCAACCGGCGCCTTGAGCGGCACACCTGCATCCATGAGCGCAAGTGAAGTACCACATACGCTGGCCATCGAGCTTGAACCATTGGATTCGGTGATTTCAGAAACCACACGAATTGCATAGGGAAATGATTCCTCTGAAGGCAGCACAGCAGCAACACCACGACGCGCAAGACGGCCATGACCAACTTCACGACGTTTCGGGCCTGCCATACGGCCGGTTTCACCCACGCTGAAAGGCGGGAAGTTGTAATGCAGCATGAAGGCATCTTTCTTGGTACCGGAAAGATCCTCGATGATCTGTGAATCACGGATGGCACCCAGTGTAGCCACGACCATGGCCTGGGTTTCTCCACGTGTGAACAGCGCGCTGCCGTGGGTCTTGTCCAGAATGCCTACCTGCACATCGATTGGACGTACTGTGTTGTTGTCACGCCCGTCAATTCGGGGGTGACCATCAATAATTCGGGTGCGGACGATTTTCTTTTCCAGAGAAGAGAAAATGGATTGCACATCGCGATCACTGACCGGCGCCGCTTCGCTATCACTGACAAAACGGGCTTGCGCCTGCTCCAGCAGTTCACCAAGACGCCCCTGACGCTGCATTTTGTCTGAAATCTGGTATGCCGTTGTGATTTCATTGCTGAAGGCTTCCTCTACTGCAGAAACCAGCTCCTGGTTCTTCGCAGGTGCAGTCCATTCCCAGGCTGGCTTGCCTGCCATGCCCTGGAATTCCTTCACAGCCTGGATGATTGCCTGCATTTCCACATGGGCAAACAGCACGGCGCCCAACATCAGGTCTTCGCTCAGCTCTTTTGCTTCTGACTCCACCATGAGTACGGCGGATTCAGTACCGGCCACTACCATGTCCAGCTGCGCGCTTTGCATTCTCTCGTAACCCGGATTGAGTATGTAGCCTTCTGTGTCGTTGTAACCTACGCGTGCAGCACCTATAGGGCCGGAAAACGGAATGCCGGAAATAGCCAGTGCGGCTGAAGTACCGATCATTGCTGCTATATCCGGGTCAACATTTTTCTCGGATGAAAGTACGGTGCAAACCACCTGCACTTCATTGAGGAAACCCTTCGGAAACAGCGGACGGATCGGTCGATCGATCAGACGTGAAGTGAGGGTTTCCTTCTCAGTAGGACGACCCTCGCGTTTGAAAAAACCACCCGGGATCTTGCCGGCTGCGTAGGTCTTTTCCTGGTAGTCTACGGTCAGGGGAAAAAAGTCCTGACCTGGTGAAGCTGTTTTCTTTCCTACAACTGTTGTCAGCACCACCGTGCTGCCTATTGTCACCAGCACAGCACCCGTCGCCTGACGGGCAATTCTGCCTGTTTCAATAATTACTGTGTCGTTACCGTATTTGAATTCTTTCCTTACAGGATTAAGCATAATTTTTCCCAATATATAAACAGACAAGCCCGGCGATCCGGGCTTGCTTTCTGATTTAGCGACGCAGACCCAATCTTTGGATAAGGCTGGTGTAGCGATTCAGATCTTTTCTTTTCAGATAGTCGAGCAGCTTGCGACGGCTGTTGACCATACGGATCAAACCGCGTCGCGAATGATGGTCATGATGGTGGGCTTTGAAGTGATCCTGCAGCTGGTTGATGTTGCCCGTAAGCAAGGCAACCTGTACTTCAGGGGAGCCTGTATCACCTTCGGTCAGGCCATATTCACTAACGATCTCTGCTTTTTGCTGAGCTGACAATGCCATGGAGCATCTCCTAACAAATATGCGTTAATAATGAACATCCTTTTCAAGCCGGAATAACCATGCATATTTATAGTTATCCGGTACATTTTCCTTCCCTGCCGGGACCTGCCACGGCAAAGGGGTGCGGATCGTACCATAATTTGGTGTCTCGCAACACCAAATCCCCAATTTTTCCAAGGGCTTAGGGTGTCATGGGCGCGCAAACCAGGGCCTAAAAGGCCTGTAGCTCCAATGTCATGGGTATACGGGACAGACGTGCTTCCAGCTCCTCCATAACTGCATTGAATTGCGGCCCTTCAACACCTCCGAAGCGCTCTTGCATTTCCTGGTCTGTCATATATTCAGGTAAACCGTTCAGATCGGGCAGGAACCAGGATTCTCCCGGGGACTGGCCCAGTCTTTGCTGAATGAAAAGGGCCTGCTCAGAACTGGCAACAGCCAGTTCAGCAAAATTGCTGCCTGCCCTGTCTGCCCCCAGATCGGTGAAACTGAACCCACTGCCTCCGGATGAGGTGTCATCAATTTCCTTGGCAAGTGCCAACAGCTGTGCCATTTCATTGCCTGCGCTCAGGGTCAATCCTGCAGAACCGAGAAAATGCTGGGCGTAATCGAGTCGATTGGCTGCGGTAAGCCTGATTCTCCTGAGGGTCAAACGGGAATCATCGGCAAGGCCCAGTACCTTGTTCAGATCTATTCTCATCATGTAACTGGACAGCACCAGAATGATTGCCCGGTTTTCTTCCACAGGATCAGCCCCGGAGTCTGCGGCCTGCTTCATCATTGCTGCCATCAATTCTGCAACCGGAAGTGTGCGTCTGTCCTGCATGCTGTCCAGTATCTGGTCCAGCCGTCCTGCCTGGACAAGCATTCTTTCCCGCAAACCCGGCTGTAGATAGTACTCACTACCCCGTTCGTAAAGCGTCTGTTCAAAAGCCTCATTCCTGCGCAAGCCGATATACAGCGTATTACCCTGCAGGTTAACGTAATCAACCGCCTCTTCAATCTGGGCCAGTTCCGGAACCCTGTCCCTGGCTTTCTCATAAATCAGACCTGCAAGTGTATTGCCCAGATCACCGTTCAGGCTCAGGCTGCCAAACTGGATACCCGTTATTTCCGGCTCCTGTCTGTCGGGAATAATCGTGGCTTCGGAATTGAGGAAGAACTCCCTGCCAACCAGATCAAAACCATAGGTGAAGGCCAGCTTCACGCTGTCACCTTCTGATGTGAAAGATATTCTCGTTCCCGGGACATCACGCAACAGCCAGGCAGCTGCCGCCTGCAATTCCTCCGTGGTGAATTGCAGTTGCGTGATTCCGTCATCCTGCTCCACAGTCCTGTTGTTCAACTGGACAACACTTCTGGCCAGGACCATGTCTTCCTGTAAGGAATTGTCCACACCTTCAATGGCCGGACTTGTATCTACCAGCAGTAATACCATCCCAATGGCAAGCACCGCCAAAAGGAATACGCCAGCCAGAATTTTCGATATCAGCCATTTCATGGGGATACAGTAATGCAGATTCCCGAAATTTGCATCCCGTTCAAAGTTGCTCTGGATTATGTGGACTAATTCGCCTTGTTTTCCTGATCAAGCCCGTATAATTTCCCCGAAGCAACAAGGGACAGTCATGATCAAAAAAGAAGATATTTCCCTCGCAGTAATCGGTCTCGGGTATGTAGGCCTGCCTTTGCTTTCGGCATTTGCAACGATTTTCCCCTGCACCGGCTTTGACATCTCCTCTCGCAGGATAAAAGAGCTGAGTGCCGGAAAGGACAGCACCAATGAACTGGGCATCGAGGAATTGCAAGGCCTGGCTCACACCAGATTGACGGACAGACCTGATGACCTGGAGACGGCCAATGTCTTCATTGTGACTGTTCCAACACCTGTGGACAAACAGAACAACCCTGATCTGACCCCGCTTGTCAGGGCCAGTGAAGCTGTCGGAAAGGCCCTGCGCAAGGGCAGTGTCGTAATTTATGAATCAACAGTTTTTCCCGGGGCTACCGAAGAGGTATGCATTCCCATTCTGGAGCAGGTTTCCGGGCTCAGGTTGAATACAGACTTTTATGCCGGCTATAGCCCGGAACGCATCAATGCCGGCGATCGTAGCCGCCGTCTTCCAAATATCGTCAAGGTCACCTCAGGCTCAAACGATGCAGCAGCTGATTTTGTTGACTGGCTTTATTCCCGGATCATCACTGCCGGCACACACAAGGCCAGCAGCATCAAGGTAGCGGAGGCTGCCAAGGTCATTGAAAACACCCAACGTGATCTGAACATTGCACTGGTCAATGAACTTTGCATTATTTTCGAAAAGCTCGGCCTCGATACCGAAGAAGTGCTGATAGCTGCCGGTACCAAATGGAATTTCCTCAACTTCAGACCGGGTCTTGTAGGTGGCCACTGCATTAGCGTTGATCCTTACTATCTTACCCACAAGGCACAGCAGATTGGCTATCATCCGGAGGTCATACTTGCCGGACGCAAGATCAATGATGACATGGGCAATTACATTGCAGAACGTGTTGTAAAACTGATGACCCGCAAACGCATCCATGTAGTTGATTCAAGAATTCTGGTCATGGGGTTGAGCTTCAAGGAAAACTGCCCTGATCTGCGCAATACACGAGTAGTTGACGCCATCAACGGACTGGAAGATTACAACGCAAAGATTGATGTTTACGACCCTTGGGCAAATCCGGAGGAAGCCCGCACTGAGTATGGTATCAATCTTGTTTCAGCTCCCGTCGGCCATGCCTATGATGCGGTGATCATCGCAGTTGCACACAATGAATTCAGGGAAATGGGGTTGCAGGCAATCAGGGGGTGGTGCAAACCCGAGCATGTAATCTTCGATGTGAAGTACATGTTCCCGAAAGAAGCAGGTTTGTCCCGGCTTTGATTTTGCGGGCGCACCGGTATACATCCCTGCGAAAATTCAATATCTGCGTTATTGGCCAATGCCATGCCGGGGTCGGCTTGCCGACCCGGAGATCGTCGGTAGTCAGTAGCTCAGCAGACGAACTGCAGACAGTACACCGGCATCATCAAGACTGCCTATACCAATAAAGGTATCACTTTCGTAAACCCTTACCTGGCCACTCACCATGCATGCAGAACAAT
>JAURLQ010000152.1 GCA_030831125.1 Gammaproteobacteria bacterium | reverse complement strand
TGTCGAGCCCGCTTGTATCATGTTGCGGGAGATACTTGTTGACCTTCGCAATCAGTTCGCGGTCATGGGCTCTTTCCGGATTGAGCCAGAATACTGCCGGAGTTCCGGAAAGGCGGGCGCGGTTTACCGCCAGCTTTACCCAGTCCTGGATGGGTGCATCCTTGACCTGGCACATGCGCCAGATATCGCCCTCGGCCACTTCGTGCTGCAGCAGTGTTTGTCCGCCATTATTGACTACACGCACTATCCCTTTACCTTTCACTTCAAAGGTTTTGTCGTGGGAACCATATTCCTCTGCAGCCTGGGCCATCAGGCCGACATTGGGAACGCTGCCCATGGTGGCCGGATCGAAAGCACCATTTTCCTTGCAAAAATCAATAACTGCCTGATAAACCCCTGCGTAACAGCGGTCAGGAATTACGGCTTTGGTGTCACGAAGTTCACCTTTGGCACCATACATTTTGCCACCTGCCCTGATGGCGGCGGGCATGGAAGCGTCAATAATGACATCACTGGGGACATGCAGGTTGGTAATCCCCTTGTCGGAATTGACCATCGCAAGCTGGGGGCGGGCCGCAAAGGCGGCTGCGATATCCCCTTCAATTTCCGCTCTTTTGCCGGCTTCAAGTGTCGCAATTTGCGTGAGCATGGTGGCCAGCCCGTTGTTGGGGTTGATACCCATACCGGCAAAAGTGGCAGCATGTTTGCTGAACACGTCTGCAAGATAGACTGAGACTGCATGTCCGAACAGAATGGGATCAGACACCTTCATCATCGTGGCTTTCAGATGAACGGAAAAGAGCAGATCTTGCTGCTTTGCTTCCTGCATTTGCGATTCAAGGAAACTGCGCAGGGCAGCAGCTCTCATCACGCAGGCGTCAATGACTTCGCCTGCCTGTAATGGCGCAGATTTCCGCAGTTCAGTGACCTTGCCGTCGGCATCGACAAATTCAATCCGGAATGAGTCGGCCTTTTCCATGGTCAGTGAAATTTCAGTGCTGAAAAAGTCACCGTCTTCCATGTGGGCAACATGGGTTCTGGAATCAGGTGACCAATGGCCCATGGAGTGGGGATGCTTGCGTGCATACTGCTTTACAGCACCCGGGGCGCGTCGATCAGAATTGCCTTCACGCAATACCGGATTTACGGCGCTGCCCTTGACCCTGTCGTAACGGGCCCTGGCATCTTTTTCCTCATCTGTCTGCGGGTTTTCGGGGTAATCGGGCAAAGCATAACCCTTTTCCTGCAGTTCCCTGATTGTGGCAGTCAGCTGGGGCATTGAGGCACTGATATTCGGGAGTTTGATGATATTGGCCCCCGGTGTTTTTGCCAGCTCGCCCAGTTCTCCCAGATCATCAGACTTGAACTGGGCATCGGTCAGTTCATGAGGGAACATGGCCAGCACACGTCCTGCCAGTGAGATATCCCGGGTTTCAACATTGATGCCCGAACCAGCCGTGTAGGCCTTGATAACAGGGAGCAGGGAGTAGGTAGCCAGTGCAGGGGCTTCGTCAGTTTCGGTATAGATGATCGTGGGTAATTCAGACATGATATTTCCAGAAAATGAGACTGCGTTGTTTTACAGGTAAACAGGATACGAATTATAGCAACTGCGGCAGGCAAGCAGGCTGCCAGAATTCATGGTTTTCACATTTGTTCCAGAGTGGTGATGCCCAGAAGCCCAAGCCCCTGTTTCAGGGTTCTTGCGGTGGCCTGGCAAAGGCCCAATCTGGATTCCTTATCTGCCCCCTGGGCCTTGAGTACCGGGCTTGATTCATAGAACTGCATGAAAATGCCGGCAAGTTCGTAAAGATAGAGGCATAGCTGGTTTGGCAGGCATTCCTCTGCAAGTGTTTCCACGGTTTCCGTGAATTGGAGCAATTTCAGTGCCAGCGCCTTTTCAGGATCCGATTCCACCCTGATTGTATAGACAGCGTCAGGATCAAGTGATTCACGCCTGAATATGCTGCGAATTCTTGCGTAGGCATAAAGCAGGTAAGGGGCGGTATTGCCATCGAATGACAACATGGTGTCCCAGTCAAAAATATAGTCGCTGTTACGGTTCTTGCTCAGATCTGCATATTTTACCGCAGCTATCCCCACCACCTCGGCAATTTTGCGGCGCTGCTCTTCTGTCAGGTCGGGATTTTTTTCTGTGACCAGCTCAAAGGCGCGTTCAATGCTCTCTTCACACAGGTCAATGAGTTTGATGGTGTCACCACTGCGGGTCTTGAATGGCCTGCCATCCTTGCCCATCATCGTGCCATAGGAAAGATGCTCCAGACGGCAGTGCTGTCCGGCAAATCCTGCCTTTTGGGCTACGGCAAATACCTGCTGGAAATGCAGGCTTTGCCGGGCATCCACCACGTACAGCACGCGATCTGCATGCAGTGCCGTACAACGATAGCGAATGGCGGCTAGATCAGTAGTGGCATACAGGTAACCACCACCTGATTTCTGGACTATTACAGGCAGTGTGTCGCCGTCCTTGTTCCTGAATTCATCAAGGAAAACACAACGGGCTCCTTCAGATTCAGTCAGTAATCCCATTTCTGTGAGGGCTGTAATGATCGAGTCCAGCTGATCATTGTAGAAGCTCTCGGGCACCATATCTTTTTCAGTCAGGGTGATATCCAGCTTGTCATACAGCGACTGGCAATGGGATACGGAAATACTGATGAATTTTTCCCAAAGTGCCAGACACTCCGGATCACCTGATTGCAGTTTGACCACATTGTTCCTGGCCTGCTCGGCAAACGCCGGATCCTCATCAAACCTGCACTTGGCAGCCCGATAGAAGGATTCCAGATCAGCCAGTTCGCTGCCCAAAGCCTTGTCCCGGGGCAAGGCCTGCATATAGGTGATCAACATGCCGAACTGGGTACCCCAGTCGCCGAAATGATTGTGACGAACCAGTGTGTGACCCAGGTATTCGAAGGTTCTTGCCAGCGCATCTCCGATGATGGTGCCCCGCAGGTGCCCTACGTGCATTTCCTTGGCAAGATTCGGTGAGGAATAATCGATAACGATAGTGGCCGGGTGGGCCGCAGGTGCAACCAGTGCCGTGGATGACAGTCGGTTCAGTTCAATAGAGAGAAAAAGCCTGTCCAGTGTGATATTGATGAAACCCGGGCCCGCCAGTTCTACTTTTTCGGCCAATCTGCCCAGATCCAGGTTTTTGATTACTTCAAGCCCCAGTTCACGAGGATTGCGCCCCATTTTTTTTGCCAGGGCCATCACGCCATTGGCCTGGTAATCCCCGAACTGAGGATTTTTGGCTGGTGTCACCAGCGCCTGGCATGAATCGGCCCCTGTCGTTTTTTCAATAGTGCTGCTAACAAGGGATTCCAGGGTAAGTCTGAGGTTCATGATGTTGATCAATGCTGCAAAGGGCGCAATTTTACACGATCAGCAGGCGATACCTACCGGAAGTTTGCCGGATATTTATAATCGGGATTACTGGTACAGCTAAAATTGCAAATGCTCCGCAGACTAATCCCACAGGAGAACCAATGGCTGCTTTTGATGAGTTGGCAGGAACCAACAGTTGCGATAATCCTCTTTTCAGCGATGTACTGCTACGACGCATGAACAGACGTGGAGTGCTGGGTCTGGGCGCAGGCGCATCCATGGCCGGACTTTGTGCCTTCACCGCATGTGCAGCGGAAGGGACTCCTGCGTCACTCACATTTACTGAAGTCCCCCATGGTATAGATGAACAACTTACAGTACCTGATGGTTATCAGTATCAGGTACTGCTCAGATGGGGTGATCCCATCATGGATGGTGCGCCGGCCTTTGATCTGCACAAGCAAAGCCGGGTCAGCCAGGAGCAGCAATTCGGTTACAACAATGACTTCATTGGCTTTGTTCCACTGCCTGCCGGTTCCGGGAGCTCTTCTCGGGGCTTGCTTGTGGTGAATCATGAATATACCGATGCGAGCCTGATGTTTGCCGATGCACCTGCAGCAAATGCCCTGAGCCTGGAGCAGACAGAAGTGGAAATCGCAGCCCATGGATTGAGCGTGGTTGAGATCCGCAGGGAAGGGGAGAACTGGCAGGTTGTCACGGATTCAGGCTTCAATCGCAGGATCACACCACTGACGCCAATGCGGTTTACCGGACCTGCTGCGGGTTCTCCCAGATTGCATACCCTTGATTCAGATGATGGAATCAAAACCTGGGGTACCTATGGAAACTGTGCCGGCGGCGTTACGCCCTGGGGCACTATCCTTACCGGAGAGGAGAATGTGGATGCCTATTTTTCGGGAATTGCAGAAAACACGGATGAAGCTGAAAACTATCGACGATTCGGCATGGGACTGAACAGGAGAAGCTGGGGATTACATTTCCCGAGATGGGACCTTGTGCAGAATCCCCATGAAGCACTCCATGTTGGCTGGATAGTAGAAATAGACCCCTTCGATCCGGATTCAGTTCCGATGAAAAGATCGGGTCTTGGCCGCATGAAACATGAAGGCTGCAATATCCATGTCGGGGAAGACGGTACAGTGGTTGCCTATACCGGCGATGATGCCCGTTTCGAATATCTGTACAAGTTCGTAAGTGCCAATCGTTATGATCCGGACAATAGAAGTGCAAACATGACGCTGCTTGCCGAGGGCATACTCCATGTAGCGCAGTTCAATGAAGATGGCACACTGCGTTGGCTTCCCATGATATATGGGGAGGGTCCCCTGACGCGTGACAATGGATTCAACAGTCAGGGTGATGTGCTGATCGATGCCCGCAAGGCTGCTGATCTGCTGGGAGCGACAAAAATGGACCGGCCGGAAGACGTTGATGTGAATGAGGTCACCGGTCACGTTTTTGCCATGCTGACCAACAACAGTCAGAGAACTGCAGAGCAGATTGATGCCGTGAACCCAAGGGCTGCCAACGGCAATGGCCAGATAGTGGAATTCTGGCCAGAAAGTGGAAATCATGCAGATGAAACGTTCCGCTGGGAACTTTTCCTGTTGGCAGGAAACCCTGCTGAAGATGACTTCACCGCATATCATCCCGGCACCAGTGAAAATGGCTGGCTGTCCTGTCCTGACAACTGCGCATTCGATAATCTTGGCAATATCTGGATAGCGACCGACGGGGCCGAAGGCAAGGGTATCGCCGATGGAGTCTGGGCAGCAGAAACGCAAGGCGAACACCGGGCCCTGACCAGGCGATTTCTCAGAACACCGGTGGGTGCCGAACTTTGCGGGCCGTTCTTCACCCCGGACAACGAAACCCTGTTTTGTGCCGTGCAGCATCCTGGTCAGGGTAGTGGCTGGAACAATCCGGATACCCGCTGGCCGGATTTTGATGTTGCGATGCCGCCCCGTCCAGCTGTTGTGGCGATAACCAAAACCGGAGGTGGTAGAATCGGCAGCTAGTCGGTAATTTCTCACCGGGAAGCAGCGTTGCCCGATTCAAATACAGGATCCCTTAACAGGTATGATGCCTCGGCCTTGTTTGCCCTGGTGCTGCTATGTGGCCTGGTATTCAGGGATATTCTTTTTCTGCAGACCCATACCCATATGGGCGGCTGGGATGCCAGTATCCAGAGCTTTGCCTGGTATGCGCATATTGCAGATGCATTCAGGGAAGGCAGCTTCCCTTTCTGGGACATGCATTCAGAAGCCGGTGAATATTTCATTGGTGAAATGCAGACCGGGGCATTCTATCCTCCGAACTGGCTGTTTGCCCTGCTGCCAGAACAGACTTCAGCAGAAACATTCCAGTACTGGGCTGATGTTCAGCTGATTGTCCATACGCTGTTATGCAGCGTGTTCAGTTACCTATTCCTGCGCGAATACGGGGCAAGTCCGGCTGCCTCACTGGCCGGAGCGATTATTGCCACTTTTTTCGGCGCAATAGCGCAGCGCATGAATGCACAGCCCAATATTTATGCCGGTATGACCTTTCTGCCTGCTGTGCTTTACTGGATGCAGAAAGCCTGGAAAGCACACAAATATGGCCACGAACTTTTCCATGCCGGGATAGGCGGGTTATTTCTTGCCTGCTGCATCCTGAGCGGGCACCTTTATTCCTATATCCATACAGCTTTTATTACTGCACTGCTGCTGTTTTTTTCCTGCCTCAAAGAACCTGACAACTGGTTAAGGGCAAGCAGAATGCTGGCATTTCTGGGTTTGATGTCATTACTGCTTGCCTATCCCCAGCTTGATGCAACATTTGAATACTTCAAGCGTGCCTACAAATGGTACGGAGAAAGTTTCACAGCCTACCCTCATGTAGTGCCGTTCGAGGAGTTTTCCGCATGGAAATTCCAGACATGGGGGACCTTGTTTGATTGGCGATGCACCAGCGACAATTGTGCGGAAGGCCGGACTATCTATCTGGGGCTGACAGCACTGCCACTGTCACTTGTCGGTATTTATGCCAGTTCCCGCGCAAGAAAAATTGTTCTGCCTGTTCTTGGTGTTGTCATGGTGGTGGCGCTGGCTGGCGACAATCTTGTCGGACAGGTTATCTACCATACCCCTGTTCTCAACAAGGTAAGAATTCCTTCCAGGATTCTTTTTGTCCTGCCCATTCTGGTTGCAATACTGGTAAGTACGGGGCTGGATTTTCTGGGCAGGCGTGCCACCAGACCGGCACACCTGATCTTGCTGTTCATGGCAGTTTTTGCGGGTTTGTTTGCTGATCTGGCTTTCCAGAGTTTCAATCCGGCACTCAGGGGAGTTGAAAAAAGTCGCCTGCAGTTGAATCCGCAAAGCTACTATGAAGATCCCGTTGCACATTGGCTCCAGGATCAACTGGGTGAGGAATCCCTGTATCGTTTCAGCAGTTATCCCAAGGAGTTGTTGCCTCCGAACCTGGGGCAGTTCAATGAGATCAACAGTCTGACAGGGCATCGCTCAAGCATGCAGGCAAACTATTATGACTATCAGAGTCCGCCAGGGGAAACAGATGGCTGGGGGAGAAGACTGGGCAAGAAATACATTGTCACCATGGATGGGTTTCCCCAGTACACGAGAGTGTTCAGCAGCAATGGCAAGCACGTGTACGAAATGCCGGATCCCTTGCCGCTGGTGCATGGTATGCGTGGGGATTCCTACAGGGCACTCCCTATAACTGCAGTGCAGTGGCATACAAACAGTCTTGTGATTCATCTGGCTGACGACTTTGTACCTCAGGAAGAGGAAAGACTGTTTTTCGGTTTGTCGTGGTTTCCGGGATGGACCTTGCAGGTGGATGGTCAGCAAAGGGAGTTGCTGCATGATTACCCGGAAGTGGGTGCATTCATGAGTGCGGCACTGCAGACTGGTGATACGGTAGTGTCACTGGAATTCAGGCCTCGCAGATTCTGGCTATACCTGTTCTTTCCGGCCTTGTATCTGTTGTTGCTGGGAGTTGTGTTTACCCGGTACATTCATCCCCGCACACATCATGCATGACAGGGATGAACTGCCTTGGGTATCAGGATTCGGCGGGCGTGTCGTCCAGCTGGAAACTGTTGAAACGCTTGTAACAAAGCCAGGAAAGAATAATGGCAGCAGTCAGCCCGAGTGCAATTGGCGTTGATGCGATCACAAACAGCCGCTGCATTGTAATGTCCATGCCAAGCAGGGCAGTACCGACCATGGGACCAATGATGGCCCCGAATCTGCCAATCGACAGTGCAGTACCAACCCCTTTGCCGCGAACAGATGTCGGATAGATCAGGCCTGCCGCAGCATTGTTGCCGAATTGGGCACCCAGTACAGCTACACCTGCCATGCCTGCCATACCTGCAAGGAACGAAAAAGGCATAGAGGCATCACCCAAAAGCATTATGGATGGGGCCGCCAGAGCAAAAAGTGCAGCAACAACTGCAAAGCCGAATCGATCCAGCAATACTGTAATGACAAGTCCGCCAATTATGCCGCCTGCGTGGTACATCGTTGTAACCCAGGCTGCTTCTTCAGCATCTATACCGTATTTGTCATAGATCAGGGGCAGGGTATTGTTGAGGAAGAAATTGGCCATCAATGCCACGGCAAAACAAAGCCACAGCAGGGGAGTGATCACGGCAAGGCCTCCGCTGAAGAGTTCCGTTATGTTCCCGCCGCTGCGTTGCACAATGGGAGGATTGATGAACTCGGCATCATCACTGATTTCAAGATCAGGGCGCATCTGCCGGGCAGTGCGAATCATGACAGACCTGCGTGCAGGCTGTGTGGCCAGCAGCTTCAGTGACTCAGGTAAGGCAAAATACAGTCCGACAGCTGTAGCCAGTGGCAGTATTCCACCAAGATGGAAGATGATCTGCCACCCGTATTCCTGCTGGAAGTTGGCAGACACCAGTCCCACCGCCGTACTGCCGGTGGTAATACCCATGAACATCAGCACGATCAGTGCCGAACGATAACGTTTGGGAGCAAGCTCCGAGTTGAGGGATATGGTATTGGGCATTATGCCACCGATACCGATGCCGGCAATGAATCGCAGAATCAGCATCTGGCTCATGGTATCTGTCCATGCCATCAGCAGAGTCATGGAGCCATAAAGCACGGAAGCATAGATGATGATGGGACGACGGCCGAACTTGTCGCCCATCCAGCCGAGCAGGGGAGCCCCCAGAAAAATTCCGACCAGATTGGCCGTAAGTACCGGGCCCATGGCACTGCGTTCGACTCCCCATAGCTGAACAAGGTCAGGTGCAGCAAAACCGAGGGAATTCAGATCGAAGCCATCTGCAAACATGGTCAGAAAGCTCCACAGCAGCAGCTTGATGTTGAAACTGCGAATTTGCTGACCGTCAACAAAGTCATTTACAAGCCAGGACTGGGTCATGGGTTCCCCTTGGTTATCATTGTTTTTTGTTTTTTATTAGCAGCCTGAGTTTACGCAAGGGTGATGTAATGCGCCAGCTGGTGGAATTTTCCAGTGCCAGCACCCTTGCAAGCAGGGTATCGCGGTCATATCCGGCATATTTTTCCATCTGCTGTTCGATACGTTCTTTGCTGGAACTGCTGAGTCTTGCCGGTGCCCTGTGTTGATCCAGCTGGATCATCAGGTTGGTAATGTTGGTATAGAGGCGCTCAATATGCATATCCCTGCGTTTCAGATGTACAAGCAATTCCTGCATGTCTGCTTCATCCAGCGTCATCCCCGGCCTGAATCGGTCGGAAAGGTGTCGTTCAACATAGATGGTGGAGTGGGGCTTGATCTTTGTTTCCCGGTCTTTGGTGTAGAAATAAAGGGCCACGGACTTTCTTGAGAGATGTTGTTTGTCCTCAGGCAGGTTGATGCGTTCAAATCCGTGCCATGAAATGTTGTTGGTTTCGAACAACACCGCCCGGTTGAAAGCAGGCGGCACCGTTATGATTTCATCTTCATTCCTGGGCAGTCGGGGGTTCCTGTGGAATTCGATATTGCCGCCCCATTCCTGCTGCCAATCCCTGTTCAGATAGATAATCAGATTGAGGCGTCTGTGTGCTTTCATTTTGGGGTGCATCGTGAAATCGACATGAGGATCCAGTTCCTGTCCCTGCAGATTCTCGTGGGTGCCTCCACCGAAGTAGTCCGGATCGTAAAGCAGGTCATCTATTCCTGTGATGCGAGAGATGAATGTCAGGAAATCCCGGCTTTTGACCAGTTCATCCAACTCCCGGTAGGCTGGGCTGATCCGACTGATGTGCTGATGTAATGCTTTTTTGCCCACCAGACCGTTTTCATTGATTGCCTGCTGACTGTCAAAGGCAGGGAAATCAGACAACAGACTTTCACAGAAATCATCCCTGAAAAAATTTTCAATAATGACATGGGGAAAGGGAGAAGCAGCCCTGAACGCACTGGCAATGGCGTCTGTTTCAGACAATATGGCGTTACCCAGGATACTGCTTTGCATTGTGATTTCTTTTGCTTTTCCGCAAGGGGCAGTGAAAGTGCCGTATGTGTACCTGAAATGAAGTACTTGTTGTTCAGTGATGATATGAATTGCCGGATTTTCATACAAGCTGCTATTGTAACCGTCATTCATGGGGATTCTTGTAATGAAAAATTCAGCTATAGCGATTTTTGCCGGACTTGTTTGCCTTGCTGCATGCAGTGAAAGTACACCTGAGCCACAAGCAGATTCGCTTATCCCGCAGGATAGGGCAGTGGCAACAATTGGAACAGCTCCGGCTGATGCCTGCATGGATGAACCGGGTATAAGCTATATCTGCGGTATTCGTAATGGTGAAGACATTCTGCAACTTGGCAATACTCCCTGGGTGCTGGTTTCGGGCATGAATGGAGAACTGGGAAATGACAACTCCATCAATGGCAGAATTCATCTGGTCAACTATCAGGACCGAAGCGTGGAAGTTCTTTTTCCGGGCAATAACCCGGTTTTTGAGCAGAATATGGAGTTGTTTCCGGATTGTCCCGGTCCGCTGGATATTTCCGACTTTTCTTCACATGGCCTGGCGCTTGTCAGACAACAGAATGCTCCAGAAAAATTCCGGCTTTACATGACCAGTCATGGGGCAAGGGAAGCTGTTGAGATTTTCGAGATTGATGCGTTCCTGAAACCCACAATCAAATGGACAGGATGTGTACCGATGCCCGAAACATCCTGGACCAACAGTGTGGCCATACTTTCTGATGGCGGATTTCTGGCCACACAATTCATGGACCCCACAGGTTCCGGCATGGCGGGCGTCATACGCAGGGAAATCACCGGCCATGTTTTTGAATGGCATCCACTGGGGGAAGTAACAGTGATGGCTGGCACTGAACTTTCCGGGCCTAACGGAATTGTCATATCCGGTGATGAAAGATGGGTGTACGTCGCTGCATTCGGTACGCAGGAGATAGTGCGTTTTGATCGCAGTTCCACACCAGCTGGCAGCGAAAGGGTGGCGGTCGGCGTTTCACCTGACAATATCAGGTGGAGTACCGACGGGACGCTTTACACAGCAGGTGGCAATTTCACAGAGGACTGCAATGGACCGGTATGTGGCACTGGATGGTCTGTGTATGAAATAGTGCCTTACAACATGCGGGCAAGCAGATTGGCAGGGGCTGGTCCACAAGCAGCGCTGCAGGGGGTGAGTTCTGCCGTTTCAATAGGCAATGAAATCTGGGTAGGTACCTATGGTGGCGACAGGATAGCAATTTTGCCCAAACCCTGAAGCAGGGTGTCGTTCAGACTGCGCTTGAAGCTCACGCTTCATGGACGCTTGTGTTCACCCTCGCCCGACTCACCCTTTGCAGCCTTGTATGCTTCGGTGTGTGGGTGTTCAGTTCAACCCTCTCGGGTTTGAATTCCAGCATGGGCTTGAGTAGCGACCTGACATTATTGGGTCTGAGACCGTCTGCGGCATGGATGCCGCAGTCGAGCCCCCACGGTTGGCTTCACGGCGTGTCGAAGAAACAATAATGTCAGTTCGCTTTACGCAGTGAACCGGGATGGGCCTTTGATAAGTCCTGTTCAAAGGCACAAAAAAGGCGCCAAAGGCGCCTTTTTCTGTCTGCCTGCAGTTACTCAGCGAAGCAGTAGAAGTAACCATTGCCACCAGATGCAATCAGAAGATCCTGGCTGCAGCCACGGCTGTTGTGAGCAGCATTCCAGGATTCAGCCATTGCACCACCGCCGGCTCTGTCCAGATGTCCCACTACTGCGTTTGAGCCTTCGCCGTTGAAGGTCCAGTTGTTGCAGGTGTTTTCCGAAGCTGTACCGTCGGGATTGGTACCGGTGAGAATGTCATGCTGGTTGGGTGTATCGCCCACGCCATTGACGGTAGCACCAGTTTCT
This sequence comes from Gammaproteobacteria bacterium, assembly GCA_030831125.1. Lineage (GTDB taxonomy): Bacteria > Pseudomonadota > Gammaproteobacteria > Pseudomonadales > Pseudohongiellaceae > CAILUG01. Next base: position 34,609 of record JAURLQ010000152.1, on the reverse strand, counting down.
GTAATTGAGCGCTGTTTGTTCAGGAAGACATTGCTGTAATGCAGATGATCAACACTCCGGGCAACCAGCTCGCCATTGGCGTTGTACCAGGGGCCACTGCCAATACGATCTTTGGCATTGACGCCACCTGCACCATTGGTGCTCAGATAGGCGCGCCAGGTTTTGCCGGTTGAGCCGGCTGCCTCGGCCAGAGCCTGACAGTGTGCGTCTGCACCGGCCAGACCGCCAAGATTGGCGCCATCACCACCGCCAACACTGGTGACAAAGAAGCTCATGCTGGTGTCCTGCGGGGCTCCACCACCTGGCTGTGCCAGTACAGAAGTTGCGAGTGCCATCAGGCCGGTAGCAAGAACCAGTTTACGGATTTCCATTGTATTTCCCCTCTTGAGTATAGTTTTCGTGCAGAATGTGAAAGGTTTGAAACGGCGCCAAAGTCACATACAGACATAGAAAAGTCAAGGTATGCAACTGGACGGTAGTGACGCAGTTTGAATTTCGGGAAGTTCTAACTGAGGCTGGATTGCAGTAATAGATTGAGCGACCGTCTGCGGCATGGAGCCGCAGTCGATCCCCCATGGATGGGTTTACGGCGAGTCGCGAAAACTAATACTGCAATCCAGCCGGACTGGATGGTCATCTTCAAACTGAGACACTACCAACTGGACGCCAGTCTCGGGCAGAGGCTATGATACAGCCTGTTCTGGAGGAGCAATGTATATGACTGAAAAATATAACAACAATCGTGGAAAATCTTCCTTACGCAGCATATTGATCTCTGTGGTTGCACTGGGCAGCGTAGTGTCAATGCCACTCGCCAATGCGCAGCAGTCACCGATGAGCATCAGCAAGGTCAATGCATTTGAACTACGTGTAGGTGATCCGGCAAAAACCGTGGCCTTTTACCAGGATATGTTCGGTATGCCTGTGGTAGCCCGCGTAGGCAACATGATAAGCATGCAGATTGGCGAAGGGCCCCAGTTCATGCAGGTGCGTTCCGTTATGCCGGGCGAGACTCCCGGTATATCCTGGCTGGGCTATTCTGTTGAAAACTTCAATCTGCAGGAGCAGCAGGCAAAACTGCAGTCACTGGGCTTCAGGGTGATCGACGCACCTGCCAAATCGGTACCGGGTATAGAAGTTGCCATGAGCACCTGGGTGAGCATGCGGGGGAATACCCCTGAATTGTTCTTTGCTGATGAACGTGGACTGATCGTGCACCTGGGCGATACCTCCTATTGTGGTGGCAGTGGGCCTCTGGGCAATGTCTGCAATGCAGAACCTGCCCCGCAGGGCATGTTCAGCCTGAACGATATCAATCATTTTACGGTTTTCCTCAATGATGGTGCCGCTGCCAACAAGTGGTACCAGGATACATTCGGTCTCAGCGTGCAGGCATACCAGGGACCGGGTGCACCAGTGACAGGTATCGGGGACGGCTACCAGTTTGTCATGTATGCCGGTGGTCCTTCACCGGACAGTGTTCCCGCCAATATTCACCATGGCAGTCTCAACCTGAATGCCTTTGATGTGGAAGCCATCCAGGCCATGCTGGAAGACTATGGTTTCACGCTGCAGGGTGATCGGCCCCTTGGACCGATGATGCATTACATAAGCCTGCGACAGCCTGAGCGTGGTGGAGCTCCGGGTGGCACACCAGAACTCTACTTCACTGATCCTGATGGCATTCGCATGCAGTTGCAGGATCCCACCTATTGTGGCGGCGGTGGCTATCTGGGTAATGAGTGTTTGTAATAAAGCGCAAGATTCCGGAAGTCGGGCAGGGTGACACTATTGTCAAGGCATACCAGGCTGGCAAACATGGCTTTTCGTATCTGTAAGGGATTGTTGCTGGCCGGTATTGTACTGACCGGTAATAGTGTCCTTGCCCAGGATGTTGCAGCTGAGCGTGTTCCCGCATTCCTGACCGGCACCTGGAATCTGGTCATGCAGAACAGTACGGGTGCCTCTCCCTATCCCAATGACACTGAATTCGAATTGACCTTTGCCATAGATGGTTCGATTTGTGATGAGGGTTTGCGGATAAAGGGCGCCTACTATCCGGGTGGCAATATTTCATCACTTACCTGGTCAAACAATGACGTCGGACTAAGGTTCAATGTGTCTTCCAGCCCTCCGGTGGCACCGGATCCGGAAACCCCCGCCAGCCTCAGTGTTTCCCTGAGCAGTTCAGGCGGTACATTCTACGGTAATCTTGTGGGTGAACAGACTGAAGGGGCCACCAATGCATGTGATGTGCCCCGTCGGTTTTTCAGTCTGGCAGAGGGCACTTACCCGGAGCTGTTCCCTGGAGGAAATTTTGTCCTGATCCATCTTGTATCAGTTGACGAGTATTATCGTTATTACTCCCTCACAGGCACATTTCTCAGGATCAAAAACGGCGTAGCTACTGCACAGGGCGGCAGTTATGGCAGTACGCCTGTCACATTGGGCAGTGTGAGCCAGCTGGTCGATAACAACCTGGCAGACATGACCTTGCCGGCAGAACAAAGTACTTCGACCTTTGATGACTACTACGTCAGTACCTATTCGATGTCATTCGGCAATGCCCAGACATTTTCCCCTGTACCGGACGGTACGGAACTTTCCTTTGTCATAACCAGGGACAAAAGATTGTGTGTTGGTGAAACCGTGCTGGAAAACCCTCTTTTTCTTGCAGGTACCAATGAAGTTGTCTGGAAAAATGACAGTGGGGATTTCTACTATTCCCTGCCTTTGCTGAACCAGTCTGAGCGGAATGAATCGGGCTCATTGCAAAATGGTGTGAGTTTCGACTTCCACACTGCAGCCGGGATCTATCTGGGGTCCTATACGGGTATCAGAACCCAGTTGAGAGCCGAGTGTCTTGATGCCACAACCGGCATACCTGATCTCGGGGAGATCAATATTCTGTTCAGTCTTGCAGAGCAAAGGCTTCCGGATCTGTTTCCGGGCGGACCACAAACATGGAACCAGAAAATTGATGGATATGTGCTGAGACATTATGAAGAGAGTGGTATTACGGTCAGGGTGCGTGACAAAGCCGTTGAGGCCAAAGGTGGTGAGTTCGGCAGTGACTGGCTTTATGCTGGGGAGCTCAGTAGTGTAATTGCAAAGCTCCAGTCCAGGGTACTGCCGGTAACAATTCCCACTGGATTGGCGGGTACCTATGTGCTGGATTTTGCCCCTGCCGGCGATTTTTCACCCATCGCATCAGGCTCGGATCTGGATTTTGCGATTACCACCAATGGTAACCTTTGTCTTGAAGGACAGGTTGTAAGTGAACCATTTCTCGATCTGGACAATCCTGCAATTGCCAATTGGCTTGATAATGAAACCGGACTGGTATTCAGGGTAAATCTGGATACTGTTACTGGCACTGCTCTCGCCATGGATGTGCATGCACTGGACGGTCAGTTGCTGGGTGTGTTGAGTGGTACCAGAACAGGGTTGCTTGCTACCTGTGCAGGACTTGTAGCCGACAATCTGGATATAGCTGCCATAGATGAACTGTTCGGGTTGCTGGAGCAGAGTGAAAGCAGTGTGTTTCCTGCAAGTGCGCTTACCTATAACCAGCTGACAGGCTCAACACTGGTTCGTTATTACCCGGAATCGGGAGTTCTCGTCAGTATTGATGGCGACCAGGTAAGCGCCAGTGGTGGCGTATTCGGTGAAATCCCTGTTGTTTACGGTTCCGTGAATACCCTGCTTGAGCAACAACGTATTATTGCCAATCCAGTTCCTGAACTTGTCGTGCCTACTGCTTCACTTGTGGTTTCCGGCGAAATGATCTACCAGGTTGGTAATGTCCCACCCATAAACAGGCAGATATCACTTGCCAGGGATGGGGTGCCCATGCCCGAATCCACTGATGAAGATTACCTGAGAAGTCTTGTTAAACAGATCATGGGGAATGATCTCAACGGCGTTAATCTCTATTCATTCGAGGTACTTGGCAATACAGGGGATGTGCTGGTTTTCGAGGTCTTCATTGACAATGCAACCGCAGTTGCCTCAACTGTAATACGCCGCGATTTCATCCTGCGTTTCAGCTATACCCGCAAGACATCTGACTGAAAGCGGGTCACGCTGAATTTCTCTCTTTTTTTCAGGTTCAGCTGTCCGCCTGACTGACAGTAGCCAACAGCATCTTCGACAACAGTTCCGGAACGCAGTAGAAGGGGCTGTGGTCTGCCTCTATCTGCAGCAGTGTTTTGCAACCAAATCTTTTGATCATGTGTCTTTGGTGCTGCAAAGGCAGCACACGGTCCTGTGTGCAGCAAATATAGCTTGAAGGAATACTGACAAGATTCTCACTCTGGTATTTCGTCCTGGATGAAAGCGGTAGTGTTGCCTGGGGACTGAACATTGCTGCACTCTGCCGGGCAAGTTCATCAGGGCATTCGTTATAGAAAAGCGGGATGATACTTTCATGTTCGACAGTGCAGGATCTTTTATCTGTACTCATGCGCAATGCGTGTTCCACAAGCGTAGCTTCTCCGTCTTCCCTGTTCAGAGCCATGAGGTCGAAGAGACTTTCGCCAGGTAGCGGCAGGTAGGCACTTATATAGATGATTCCTGCGATCAGATGGGGTTTACGGGATGCCAGCTGAGTCACTGCTATTCCGCTCATGCTATGAGCTACTACGATAGCAGGCACTGCAAGCGATTCCAGCAGTAATTCGAGGTGCTTTGTGTAGCATTCCAGTGTAATCCGGTTGAGTGGCAGTATGTTCTTGCCATGTCCGGGCAGGTCTGGTCTATGTATTTCCGCACCGGCATCACCCAGGATTTCCGCGATCAGGGCCCAGCAACGACTATCGTGCCAGGCACCATGTACCAGGATGAGAGGCGGGGAGTTCAAGCTTTCCTGACCGTATGCTGAGCTGACACTCAGCCTTCCTGATTCAGGTCGTGATCCATGTCCAGAGCAGGTTGTTCACCCGGTGGCTTGCCGACCTTGACTGCCGGAATCCCGGCAACGGTGATATGCGGTTCCACATCCCGCAGTACAACACTGCCGGCAGCTATTTTCGCTCCCTCTCCTATGGTGACATTGCCAATGACTATGGCGCTGGTACCTATGAGAACTCCTGATTTGATTTTCGGGTGTCGGTCCCCGGAATCCTTGCCGGTACCACCCAGAGTTACACCCTGCATGATTGAAATATTGTCTTCAAGAATGCAGGTTTCCCCGATGACGATACCCGTTGCATGGTCTACAAGTATGCCAGACCCGATTTTTGCTGCCGGATGTATATCAACCGTGAAAACCTGTGAAATCTGGCTTTGCAGATAAAGCGCCATGGTTTTCCTGTTCTTCAGCCACAGCGTATGGGCAATTCGCCATGCTTGCAGTGCCTGGAAACCCTTGAAATAAAGCAGGGCAGTGGAATAGAAGCGCACGGCCGGATCCCGCTGTCTTGTTGCCAGCAGGTCATTTTCCATGGCTTTGACAACTGCCGGATTGTCCCGGAGCAATTCGTTGAAAAGTTGCTTCAGGACGGATTGCGGTACGTCATCAGAGGCCAGTTTCAATGCAAGGATATCGCTTATAGCCGATGCAAGACTGCTGTGTTGTAGTACACGGCGTGAAAAAAAACTGGCCATATCCGGCTCTTCCAGGAGCTGGCCGGAAATTTCCTGCTTTATTGTTGCCCACAGATCAACGCTCATGCGAGGTCCCTGTCTCTGATGGAAGGTCGGCGATTCTATAAATTAAGCAGCTGCCAGTCCAATACGACGTCGCCGACATACCCTGTTACTGGAGTTGAACAGGCTTAACTGCTATCTTCGCGGCCCTGTTACCAGTACGTAATGTACCGGTCCAGAGCCAGGAATTATCCAAACCATGTCAGTCAAGAATGTTGCGGTTATCGGTGGCGGCAGCTTCGGTACCGTAATGGCCAATATGTTTGCCCAGAACGGTCATCTCACGCGCCTGTGGATGCGAGATTCAGAACAGGTCGACAGCCTGAATACCACTCGACAGAATGCCATTTATCTGCCTGGTTTCAAAATGCATGAGCAGGTCAGTGCCACCAGCGATCTCAAGCTCGCAGTTGAAGACGTTGACATGATTTTTGTAGCTGTCCCGAGCGCAAGTTTCAGATCAGTCGTACAACAGATGAAGCCCTATCTGCACCCCCATATCATTCTGATCACTGCAACCAAAGGCATAGAGCCCGGTACATTCAAACTGATGAGTCAAATACTGGCTGAAGAAGTTGATGATGGCAGGATAGCTGTTCTCAGCGGCCCCAACCTTGCAAGGGAAATTGCAGAAAACAGTCCTACAGGTACGGTGATTGCAAGTCATGATCCGGAAGTCAGGCGAGAAGTGCAGGAAGCCCTGCGCTCTGACACTTTCAGGGTTTATGCCAATGACGACATGCTGGGTGTGGAGCTTGGTGGTTCCCTGAAAAACATCTATGCCATTCTGGCAGGGCTTGCTGATGCCATCGGGATGGGACAAAACACCATTTCCATGCTGATTACCCGAAGTCTCACTGAAATGGCCCGTTTCGGGGTTTGTCTTGGCGCTGATCCGATGACATTTCTGGGTTTGTCCGGCGTGGGAGACCTGATTGTGACCTGTTCATCTCCGTTGAGCCGTAACTTCCGTGTGGGCAAGGCCCTCGGAGAAGGCAAGGATCTGGACATGATCATCAATGAACTCGGGCAGGTGGCGGAAGGTGTCAACACAGTGCGTCTGGTCAAGGAAAAGGCGGATGAACTTGGTGTGCATATGCCATTGTGCAGCAGTTTGTACGAGATTATTTATAACAAGGCCGGAATTGATCATATAATCAATTCGCTGATGCTTTCCGAGACCGAACTGGATGTCGAGTTTGAAGTGGGTCGGGCCAAACTGCTTCAGCACTGAATAACCTGAACCTGTTCACGACAGTTCGACTGGTAAATATCTATGGATCAGGAAAAAATCAAGACCAACCTGTTGTCTGCGAATCAGTGGACAAGAATTCTGTACATGGCCGCTTTTGCGCTTGCTGTATGGGTTGTGCTGCTGGTGCTGTGCGTCATCGTTTTCGTCCAGACAGCCATTGTGCTTATCACTTCCCGGATCAACGACAAACTGCAGGATGCAGGTCGTTTGTTTGCGGCATATTTCTTTGAACTGCTGAATTTTCTTGTCTATGCCACGGAAGAAAAGCCATGGCCTTTTGCCCCTTTTCCCGGTACCGAAGAGCAGTCTCATGCAACTGAAGAGCCGGATAATGCGTCCGAACAGAATCAGGAGCAGGACTATCCCGTCCTCAATGAGCCCGCAGAAGACAATTCATCCGATTCTGACCAGGGTAACCAGCCCCCAGGGCTATCCTGAACCATGTATATCCATATTCTCAGGCATGGTGAGGCTGAAGCCCGCTCGTTTGGCGATTCCACAAGAAAACTGACCAGCAGGGGCCAGCAGGAAGTTGAAAATGTTGGGCATCAGTTTGCTGACAGGAAGATTACCCTTGATCGTGTGTTTGTGAGCCCCTTTACGCGAGCCCGTCAGACAGCAGCACATTTTCTGGAAATCGTACAGCCAGGAATCAAACAGGAAATCTCGGAATTTTTGACCCCTGAGCACAGGGCACATGAAGTGTTGACAGTTTTGCAGGGCATGGAAGACAGCCATGTATTGCTGGTCAGCCATAATCCGCTGGTTTCAGAATTGTTTGCCCTGCTTACTGAAGGCGATCTGTGCGAACGGCATATACTGGGCACCAGTGAACTAGTATCTATTGAATCCACTATAGTCGGGCCGGGCACAGGCACCCTGCAGTTCATGCTCAAACCCTGACAGGAACACTGGACCATGCATGCCAAGGTAGCCGAAACATGCCTGCAGTGTGGGGATCAGGGGCTGGCGTTGAAAATCCACGGGTCGGAAGACTCGACTCCTTTGCTGGCATTCCATGGCTGGCGTGACAATGCCGCAAGTTTTGATCGCCTTGCTCCCTTGCTGGCTGGGCACAGGGTAATTGCGCCGGACTTCCAGGGTCATGGCCTTTCATCACACCGGCATCCGTCCGGCAATTATGAAATCTGGCGATATATGGACGATATCCTGTGGCTCTTGGAGGGTCTTGCCGTTGGCAGTCCGGTAAATATCCTTGGGCATTCCATGGGCGGTGCGGTGGCATGTCTGTTTGCAGCTGTGTTTCCCGAGTGTGTAAACAAGCTGGTGCTGCTCGACTGTTTTGGGCCACTGTCTACAGCCCCGGCTGATGCACCCGGTCAAATGCGCAGATCAATAGAAGGTTATCAGGGCTTGCCTTTGATGAAGCGGCGATACTACAGCAGCAGGGAAAAAGCGGTTCAGGCGCGAGCGCGGGTGGGCTTGAGCATGGAAGCTGCAGATTTGCTGGCCAACAGAAGCCTGAGCAACGATGCACAGGGCTGGTACTGGCATACCGATCCCAGACTCAAACTTCCCAACCGATTGAGCCTGAGCGAAACCCACATTGAACAGTTTCTTCGTTGCATAGCCTGTCCTGTGCTGATTGTGAGTTCTCCGCAATATTGGGAAGCACTGAAACAGGACCCTTCTCACAGGCTGGTATGGTTCAGGGATCTGAGGCATGAAACACTGCCGGGGCATCACCATCAGCATCTGGATGGTCAGGTTGAGGAAGTGGCCGCTCTGGTCAGGCAATTTCTCAACTAATGTTTTCGACTAGTTATTTCGACTAATGATTGCCGGCAGATGCTCAGGCAATCAAAGAAAGGAATTCGCTTCTGGTTGTCGGCTTGTCGCGGAATGCTCCAAGCATGCAGGAGGTGGTCATGATCGAGTTCTGTTTTTCCACACCCCGCATCATCATGCACATATGCTGAGATTCTATGATTACTCCAACCCCACGAGCATGAGTCTTCTCCATGATGGCTTCTGCAATCTGTTGTGTCAGATGTTCCTGTATCTGCAGGCGTCTTGCGAACATGTCCACGATACGTGCAACCTTGGAGAGCCCTATCACAAATTCTGTTGGCAGATAGGCAACATGGCATTTGCCAATGAAAGGCAGCAGATGATGCTCGCAGAGTGAGTAGAGTTCGATGCTTTTCACGATTACCATTTCGTTTGAAGTGGTCGGGAACAGTGCGCCATTGATGATTTCATCAATGTCCTGCCTATAGCCACGCGTCAGGAATTCCATTGCCTTGGCGGCTCGCTCGGGTGTACCTGCGAGCCCCGGACGAGTGAGATCTTCTCCGATTGCCGAGATGATATTTTCATATGCTTCTTTCATTGGGCAGACTTCCGGATAACGGGTAAACTGCGCACCCTACGCGAATAGACAGTCATGGACAAGCAGCAAATGGCGCCGCAACACGGCATCAATACGCAGCAGTTTATAAAGCAGATCACTGCCAGATTCGAGATGGCCTGCCTGCATTTCGGGCACGGTACCGACAATGCCTGGGACGAGGCCTGCTGGTTGCTGGAAACCCTTTTGAAAAGACATGGCGCAACAGAAATCGGTGCAGAACTACCCGTACCACAATCCTGTCTTGAAGAGGCAAACGCAATAGTCCAGGCGCGCATTACCACCAGAAAACCCCTGGCCTATCTGTTGGGTGAAGCATGGTTTTGTGGTTTGGCTTTTCATGTCAATGAGCATGTTCTGGTCCCACGCTCTCCGATTGCTGAGCTCATCGCAAACGAATTCCAGCCCATGATCAAAGAGGCGCCGAAAAGAATTTTGGACCTGTGTACTGGCAGTGGTTGTATCGGCATAGCCTGTGCGATGGCTTTTCCTGATTCGCAGGTAGTGCTCTCGGATATTTCCGAAGATGCACTGGAAATTGCCCGGCGCAATATTGAGCGATACGGATTGGGAGACAGGGTTGCTGCAGTCAGATCGGATCTGTTCGAAGAAATCAACGGCCGCTTTGATCTGGTTGTAACCAATCCGCCTTATGTCGGTGAAACGGAATATGAAAGCCTTCCTGAGGAATTTTTCCGTGAGCCGGCGCTTGGCCTGCTCACGGGACACGATGGACTGGATATACCACTACGTATACTGAAGCAGTGTCGACGCTATCTGGAAGATACAGGTTGGCTTGTGCTGGAAGTGGGGAACAGTGATGAAGCGCTTGCCAATGCCTGCATAGAGTTGCCCCTGATCTGGCTGGATTTCGAGCAGGGTGGATCCGGTGTTTGCGCTATCAGCGCAGCCGATCTTTGAATCAGACTATTGCAGGTCCCTGTGCTGTTGCAGAATTTCCAGAAAAGCCCTTGATGCACTGTTCAGTGTCAGGTCCCTGTGATGCATGCAGATCAGGGAACGGGTCAATGGATTTTCCTTCAGGTCCAGTACGCCCAATTCGGGAGAGTTGACCATGGTATGCGGCAGTACTGTCCAGGTGCCGCCTATGGCTACCAGTACCCGTAGTGTTTCCATGTAGTCGGTACTGAGTCCCTCTTCCAGTTTGAGCCCCAGCCCGGCTTCCCTGAAAAACTCCCTGACTATCCGGCCTGTGAAAAATCTTTCATCGGGTAGCAGAGCAGGGTAGTTGCACAGCTCTTCCAGTCCGATTGCGTGCTTGCTTGCCAATGGGTGCTCCCTGGCTGTCACAAACAGCAGCCTGTCATGCCAGATTTCATGCAAGGTAAGGCTGTCGTCCGGAATGATTTCCCGGGTTGTAACCCCCAGATCTGCTTCGCCTGCAAGGATGGCCTCGTGGGTTTCCCGTGAATTCATGTACGTGATACTCACATTGACCTGTGGATACTGCTTTTTGAAGTCCTTCAGCACTATTGGCAGGCGATGCAGGCCGATATGGTGGCTGGTTACCAGCTTGAGTTTGCCTCGCACGGGGCCTGCCAGATCGTCCAGTGCCTGACGGCTGCTTTCCATCAGCTGCAGGATCCTGCGGGCATTGGGCAGCAGACATTGACCTGCTTCTGTCAGGAAGAGCCGTCGCCCCAGGCGGTCGAACAAGCGGGTATCAAGGTGACTTTCCAGGCTCTGGATGCGTTTGGTGATTGCAGGCTGGGTCAGATGCAGCTTTTCAGCCGCATGGGAAAAGGAATTGAGATCGGCAACAGTGACAAATGCCTTGAGGCTTTGGGTATCCATGATGATCCCTGCGGAGTGCTGGATAACCAATGGTAATAGCAAATATAAAAAATATGAATTAGTTTTATTTGATCGTTGCTGTCAAGATAGGCCCCGTACAGAAAATCGTTATGTGAAGGGCTTGCAAGCCACTGGTTTGTCAGTGGTTTCAGCATAAAGTTCATGGCGGCAACAGGGCATCATCGCTATAATGCCGCGTTTGGTTCAGGACCTCTCAGGATGTCGGGTAATACCTTCGGGAAGTTGTTCACCGTTACAAGCTTTGGCGAAAGCCACGGGCCTGCTCTGGGCTGCATTGTGGATGGCTGCCCTCCGGGCATGGAATTGTCCGAAGCAGACCTCCAGATTGATCTGGATCGTCGCAAACCGGGCCAGAGCCGCTTTACCACCCAGCGACAGGAAGCCGATCAGGTCAGGATACTGTCCGGGGTTTTTGAAGGCAGGACTACCGGCACTCCCATTGGTTTGCTGATCGAGAACACAGATCAGAAAAGCAAGGACTACGGCAAGATCAAGGATCTGTTCCGGCCGGCTCATGCCGATTACACCTATACCCATAAATACGGCATCAGGGACTACCGGGGCGGAGGACGCTCCTCGGCAAGGGAAACTGCAATGCGGGTTGCTGCAGGGGCAATTGCCAAAAAATACCTGCAACAGACCTGTGGTGTGCAGATAAGGGGGTATTTGTCGCAGCTTGGCCCGATCGTCATGGATCTGGTGGACTGGAATGAAGTACCGAACAATGCCTTCTTCTGTCCAGACCCTGCAAGAGTGCCTGAACTGGAAGCCTACATGACTGCCCTGAACAAGGAAGGCAATTCGGTCGGCGCCAGGATCACAGTGGTTGCCTCGAATGTGCCCGTGGGCCTGGGTGAACCGGTATTCGACCGGCTTGATGCCGAACTGGCACATGGCCTGATGAGTATCAATGCTGTCAAAGGGGTGGAAATAGGAGCCGGCTTTGCTTCGGTGGCGCAAAAAGGCACGGAGCACAGGGACGAGATGACGCCGGAAGGCTTTGTTGGCAACAATGCAGGCGGCATTCTGGGCGGGATCAGTACCGGGCAGGACATCATAGCCCACCTTGCACTGAAACCTACATCCAGCATCAGAATTCCAGGGCAAACTATTGATATATTTGGAAATCCTGCCGAAGTGATAACCACGGGCAGGCATGATCCCTGTGTCGGGATACGGGCCGCTCCGATTGCGGAAGCCATGATGGCATTGACCCTCATGGACCATTTCCTGCGACACAGGGCCCAGAATGCCGATGTCAGATGCGATACACCTGACATCTGCAAGAATAATTAAGTTTTTAAATTAAGTTTAATTTTTAATTATCTGATATTTAAGAGATTATCATGGCTGGAAAGACGCTTTACGACAAATTGTGGGAATCCCATCTGGTGACTGACCTTGATAACGGCACTTCCCTGATCTATATCGATTTGCACTATCTGCATGAGGTCACTTCACCCCAGGCATTTGAAGGGCTTCGCCTTGCCGGTCGCAAGCCCTGGCGGTCGCAGGCAAATATGGCCACGCCGGACCATAACGTTCCAACCACTACAGATGAACGCTCCCGGGGCGTGGAAGGAATTGTGGATCCGGTATCAAAAATCCAGGTGAAGTTTCTTGATGCCAATTGCAAGGAATACGATATCGAGGAGTTCGAGATTGATGACCCGCGACATGGCATTGTTCATGTAATCGGGCCGGAACAGGGTCGAACCCTGCCAGGGATGACCATAGTTTGTGGCGACTCCCACACATCCACCCACGGCGCCCTCGGGTCATTGGCGCATGGTATCGGGACTTCCGAAGTTGAGCACGTGCTTGCCACGCAGTGTCTGATACAGCGCAAGGCCAAAAACATGCTGGTAAAGGTGAATGGCGAGCTCAAACCTGGCGTAACCGCCAAGGATGTGGTGCTGGCCATTATTGGCAAGATAGGCACCGCTGGAGGTACTGGTTATACGATTGAATTCGGTGGTGACGTGATCCGTAGCCTTTCACTGGAAGGGCGCATGACAGTATGCAACATGGCGATAGAAGCTGGCGCCCGTGCCGGTCTGGTGGCTGTTGATGAAAAGACCATTGATTATGTGAAAGGCCGCCCCTTTGCCCCCAAAGGCGAAGCCTGGGAGCTGGCCGCTACAGCATGGCGTGATCTTGTAAGTGATGCAGATGCGGAATTTGATGCTGTGGTTGAACTGGATGGCAGTGAGATAGTACCCCAGGTCAGCTGGGGAACCTCCCCGGAGATGGTGGCACCTGTTACCGGAAGCATACCCGATCCGGCAGATGCCCCCAGCGAAGCCAGAAGAACCAACTATCAGCAGGCGCTCAAATACATGGGGCTGAAGGCTGGCACCCGGATACAGGATATCCGGCTTGACCGGGTATTCATTGGTTCCTGCACAAACTCAAGAATTGAAGACCTGCGCGCCGCAGCAGCAGTGGTCAAGGGCCGCAAGGTGGCAGCCAATATCAGGGAAGCGCTGGTTGTGCCGGGATCCGGTGTAGTCAAGGCGCAGGCTGAAAGGGAAGGGCTGGACAAGGTGTTCATTGAAGCCGGCCTGCAGTGGCGGGAGCCTGGTTGCTCCATGTGTCTTGCCATGAACGCCGATCAACTGGGTGAAGGGGAGCATTGTGCTTCCACCTCAAACCGTAATTTTGAGGGGCGTCAGGGTTTTGGTGGTCGCACCCATCTGGTGAGTCCGGCCATGGCGGCGGCGGCAGCAGTATTCGGCCATTTTGTTGATGTGCGTGAAGTAGAACTCAATTAAATCAAATATTTAATGAATTTATCTAAAGTGATCTCATGAAAAAGTTTGAACGTGAAAAAGGGCTTGTTCTCCCGCTTGACCGAGCCAATGTCGACACTGACTACATAATCCCCAAGCAGTTCCTCAAATCCATCAAGCGGACCGGTTTCGGCAAGAACCTGTTCGACGAGGCCCGGTATCTGGACAAGGGGCAGCCTGACCAGGATTGCAGTGGGCGTCCCCTGAATCCTGACTTTGTCATGAATCAGCCCCGCTACAAGGGGGTGAGTATTCTGTTGGCAAGGGAAAATTTTGGCTGTGGGTCGAGTCGCGAACACGCACCATGGGCGCTGGATGATTACGGATTCCGCTGTGTCATAGCGCCGAGTTATGCAGATATTTTCTTCAACAATTGTGTGAAGAATGGAATTTTACTTATTGTTTTAGATGAAAAAACTGTTGATGAGCTTTTCAGGGAAACCGAGGCCAATCCCGGCTATACACTTGATGTTGACCTGCAAAGCCAGACCATAACAAAACCTGATGGCAGCACCATCAGCTTCGAGGTTGAGCCTTCCCGCAAGCATATTCTGCTCAATGGATTGGATGATATCGGCCTGACCCTTCAGCATGCCCGGAAGATCAGCAGCTTTGAGGCTGGCTGGAAAGAGAAGTCGCCCTGGCTGTTTGCCGGGAACTGAGTCTGCGGGCAGGAAGTACAACTGCAGTCCGGGCAGCAACCAACCGGATTTTCACGCAACTATGTTGGGCGCAAGGGTGCCCGGAGCATGAGTAATGAGCAACAGTGCCAAGCAATATGATGTCGCCGTGGTAGGCGCAACCGGAGCGGTCGGCAAAACCATTATCAGCATACTGGAGCAGCGCAATTTCCCCGTAAGGAATTTGTACCTGTTGGCCAGTGAGCGTAGTGCCGGAGAGACAATTTCTTTCAAGAATAAACAGTATACTGTTGAAAATCTTGCAGATTTTGATTTCAGCAAGGCGCAGATAGGGTTGTTCTCGCCAGGTGCCAGCGTGTCTGCAGTATATGCGCCCAAGGCAGGAAAGGCAGGATGTATTGTCATCGACAATACATCCCAGTTCCGCTACGAGGAGGATATTCCATTGGTTGTGCCGGAAGTGAATCCGCATGCCATTGCGCAGTACACCAACCATAACATCATTGCGAATCCCAACTGTTCCACTATCCAGATGCTGGTTGCCCTCAAGCCTATCCACGACAAGGTGGGAATTGCCCGTATCAATGTGGCGACCTATCAGTCGGTATCGGGCACCGGCAAGGAAGCGATTGATGAACTGGCCGGGCAGACAGCAAAACTGCTGAACGGACTGGCGCCGGAAATCAAGGTTTATCCCAAGCAGATTGCTTTCAATGTACTGCCGCAGATTGATGTATTCCAGGACAATGGCTATACCAAGGAAGAGATGAAAATGGTCTGGGAAACACAGAAAATCATGGAAGATCCCGACATTCTGGTCAACCCGACCTGTGTGCGCGTGCCGGTGTTCTATTCACATTCGGAAGCTGTACATATTGAAACCCGCGAAAAAATCACTGTGGAAGAGGTCAGGGCGCTGCTGATGAAGGCCCCCGGGGTCAAGGTTATGGACAAGCAAGTAAATGGAGGTTACCCAACCCCGATTCCGGAAGGTACCGATCATGACGAGGTTTGGGTGGGTCGCATCAGAAAAGACATCTCGCACCCTAACGGCATCAATATGTGGGTAGTGTCTGACAATCTTCGAAAAGGTGCGGCCCTGAACTCAGTTCAGATTGCCGAAGTGTTGATAAAAGACTACATCTGATAGATACTTGCGGCCTGTTTTGAAAGTAAAGCCGTAGTTGTTTTTACAAACAACACGGCGACAAGGAATAACATCGGACAGTTCTATGCAGGCCCGAAACCGATCTGATAAAGCCGGGTTGCTGCCAGCATTGTATGTAATGCTGGCAGCATTCCTGATATCCACAGGCAGCCTGTTATATCCAGTCACTGCATTCTCACTCGGACTGGGTGAACTCACGCTCAACTCTACCCTCAATGAACCCCTGCGGGCTTCGATTGCACTCGAAGACCTCGACGGACTGGATCTCATTGATCTCACAATCAGCATTGGCAGCATCGATGACTATGAACGTGCAGGACTCCAGCGGGATACCCTGCTGACCGATATCGATTTTGAGGTGTCGGGTAGTGCCGGGCAGGGAGAAGTCGTACTGAGTTCCACCCGCAGTATCAACGAACCATTCCTGAACCTGATCCTGATTGCCAATTGGCCTTCCGGTCGCCTGATCAGGGAATACACCATCCTGATGGACTTGCCAGGTTCAACAGTGGCCAGTACGCCGCCTGCCGGGACTGCAATCAGTGCTTCTGTGCCAAATCCTGGCGCAGTAAACGCAAGTCCTGCATCAGACAGTTATGTCGTCCAGACCGGGGACACCCTTTTCCAGATAGCCGAGCAGACCAGGCCGGACAGCAACGTTTCGGTCCAGCAGATGATGATAGCCCTGCAAAGGGCCAATGAAGATGCGTTCGTCAACAACAACATCAATCGCATCATTACAGGCCGGGTGCTACGCATTCCGCCCATGCAGGATATACGACTCATTGACCAGGAGGCAGCCAATGCCCAGGTAAATGCCCAGAACCAGGCACTGGCCGCCCAGCCACTTGCCGGGGGAGCATCAGGTGGCAGCAGCAATGGCGCGACCCAGGACGAGCTGACACTGCTTTCGGGCGATACAGAAGCGGGTGCCGGAAGCAGCGACCTTGAGGCAACCATAGCCGCGCTGGAAAACGAACTGATGATCAGTGAGGAAAATCTGGATCGCGCCCGTCTGGAAAATGAAGAGCTCACAGCCAGGCTGGCAAGTCTGGAAGAGCAAATTGAACTGCTCCAGAACATCATCGCCATTGAAGATGAAAGGCTGGCCCAGTTCCAGGCAGATCTGGCCGCACAGGCAGAAGCTGCAGCCAGGGTTGCCGCTTCTGCACAAGCCACTGGTGAAAGCCTTGATAGCCCGGCCCCGGGACAGGCGGATTCACTGGTTGGCCAACTGACAAGTGCCCTGCAGAGCAATCTTGTTTCGCTTGCAGCGGTACTGGTGTTGGTGATCCTGATTCTGGCTTTTCTGGTCGTGCGCAGACGCAGGGCAGAAGCTGCAGATACAGATGATTTTGATCTCGATGCTTTCGAGGAACAGGTGGCGTCCAGCCAGGTGATCAGCCTGGCGGAAACGGATACTGCAGAATCCGGTGATCTGGAAACTTCAGACGAGGCAGAGTCGGTGGCGGGTAAAGCCGGCCTGGCAGGATTGTTTGCAGGGCTGATGGCTCGTTTTCGCAAAGATAGCGATGAAGAAGATCCTGATACACAAGCGCTTGATGAATTGCATGATGAAGAGCTTGATGAAGCGCTTGATGAAGAAGAGCCTGACGTGGAAATCGTTGATACAGATGCGGAAGATGAATCACTGGATACGCTTGGCCCCCCGGATGACGAGTATCCGGTATCCGGTCAGATGGATGATGCAGGAGAAGACGACGCATTTGATGCGGTTCAACAGGACGATACTGACGATACTGTAGCCGATACCGACAGTGAAATGCCTGAGTTCGAAATTGAAGAGCCGGGTTCTGATGATGATAGTGCCATGGAAGTCGGCAATGATGCAGACAATGCGCCACTGGCTGATGCAGACGATTCGCCACTGACTGACGATGACGAACTTGATGCACTGGAATCGGCTCTTGATGAGATTGAGAGTTTCGAAATTGACGACACTGAAGAAATGGCAGAAATGCCCAGTGAAGAGCAAGAGACGCTGGAAATCAGCATAGATGAAGTGGATGAGGTGCGCGATGCTGTGGATTCAACTGAATCAGAAACCAACCTGACTTCAGGGGAAGCAGCAGAGAGCGACATTGAAGAGGATGTACTTTCTGCAGCACTTGATGCAGTGGATTTTGATGATCTGGATGATGATACTGGCGCTGATGCAGAATCCGGATCGGCAAAACATCCAGAGCAGGAAGCTGCTCTGCCTGAAATGGATTCTGCTTCTGAAGAAGAGCATGAAATCGATTTCAGCGTTACATCCAACGACACTTCTGCCGAGGCTGATGATCAGGCTGGAGAGTCCGGTGACGACACAGAAGTTTTCGAGTTTTCACTGAACGAGGCAGAAGCACCTCAGGAACCGGCAACTGAAGCTCCGGACGAAGAAGAGGAAGTGGAAACCTTTGCCTTTTCACTATCCGGTGAAAAGCCTGATCAGGAACAGGCAGTGGAAGAAACACCTGATGAGGAAGTTGAGGTCATCAGCTTTGATCCGGTTGATCAGGAAGATGACACGCTTGCGGCCGGATCGGAGGATGATTCTGGCGCCGATGAATCAATTGATGAAATTGAAGAAATAGCTTTTGATGACACAACCCTGCATGGTGATGATGAAGAAGAAAGTGTCTACACTCCGCGGACCAATATGGACGAATGCGACACCAAGCTTGATCTGGCTGTAGCGTATGAAGCCATGGGTGATCTGGAGGGTGCCATTGAAATCCTTGAAGAAGTCATTGCCGACGGCAATGAGAAACAGGTCGGACAGGCAGAAAAACTGAAGACTCAGTGGCAGGGCTCCTGATCCGGGAGCTTTGATTCCATGACATCCCCTGGTACCGTGCCCGTCAGGCTGGCCTTGTGTGTTGAGTATGACGGCAGCGCTTTCCATGGCTGGCAGGCACAAACCGATCCCCGACTTCCTACCGTGCAGGAAAGCCTTGAAAAGGCATTGTCCAGTGTTGCCGATCATCCGGTAAGGGTGCATTGTGCCGGCAGGACCGACACCGGGGTTCATGCCATCGGACAGGTAGTGCATTTTGAAACATCCAGCATCAGACCTCTGCGTGCCTGGGTGCATGGCGTCAATTCAATGCTGGACAAGCATGTTGCGGTTCTTGATGCAGTTGCCGTGGATGATGGGTTTCATGCCCGTTTTTCCGCACTGAGTCGTCGTTACCGGTATCGAATAAGCAACAAGTCAGTACGCCCGGTACTTGAAGCCAACTTCCTGACTCATCACCACTTGCCACTTGATGAAAATGCCATGCACGAGGCAGGACAGTTGCTTCTTGGTGAGCGGGATTTCACCTCATACAGGGGGGGGGCGTGCCAGTCGAAGACGCCAATGCGCAATGTTACAAGCCTTCAGGTGTATCGGGCAGGTGATGAGGTGGTTATGGAGATAGAAGCCAATGCCTTTTTGCTGCATATGGTGCGCAATATCGTCGGCGTACTCATGGTAATTGGTGAAGGGAGACAGCCTCCCCGGTGGGCGGGTGAAGTGCTTGCAGCCCGGGACAGGACCATGGCGGCGGTTACGGCACCCCCGAACGGACTCTGTCTTGTCAAAGTCAGCTATCCGGCAAAATACCAATTGCCATGGAATCAATCAGGTTGAAATTGGCAGTTTCAGTATTTTCACGGGTGCCGATCAATCAGGGCAACTGAAAGTGTCCCGGTTTGAACTTCACTGGACTTGGGCAGCGCCTTACAGTTGGAGGATCTGAGACCGTCTGGGGCATGGATGCCGCAGTCGAGCCCCCATGGATGGGTTTACGGCGTGTCGAAGAGCCACCAACTGGAAGGTGCGTATAAGCCTGATGATTTTTTCAAACCGGGACAGTACCGGGCAATGATCCTGATGGGGTCGGGACCCGATTGATGCTAGAATTACGGCTTTGTCAGCCAGAGTCCCAGGCGTGCTTTCTGCCCACAGAACCAGAGTCAAGATTTGCGGTATAACCCGGGTTGAAGATGCCCAGGCGGCAGTTCACGCGGGTGCTGATGCAATTGGCCTCAATTTCTTTGAAGGCAGCAAAAGGGTGATAACTGCAGCGCAGGCCCGGGTCATCACCCGTGCTCTCCCGCCATTCGTGATGACTGTAGGGCTGTTTGTCAATGCGGATGCGCAAACAGTAAACACAATTGCAGATACTGCAGAGCTCGACTTGTTGCAGTTTCATGGAGATGAAAGCCCGGAGTATTGTGAAGCCTTTGGCAGACCCTGGATCAAGGCCCTGCGTGTCAGGCCGGAGCTTGATCTTGAAGCGGCTATCGATGCGTACAACAGGGGCAGGGGCATTCTGCTGGATGCCTGGCACAGGGATGCATGGGGTGGTACCGGCAATACCTTCAACTGGCAGTTGCTGGATAGTCTGGGTACTGTCTCATCGATTGTGCTTGCAGGTGGCCTGGATCCAGCCAATGTGGGGGAGGCAATCAGGCAATGCAAACCATGGGCTGTAGATGTAAGCAGTGGTGTGGAGAGTGCACCAGGCATCAAGTCCAGCCAGCTTATTGCCCAATTCATAGCTGCAGTAAATGAAGCCGATGAAAAAGGCAGCAATGTGCTGTCACATGTTTCCACTGGAAACGATCCGGAATAACACGAGCACAATTGAGGTATTACATGTCTGAACCCAAAACTAGCAAGCAAGCCTACAACAGTCCCGACAGTCACGGGCATTTCGGCCCCTATGGCGGGATATTTGTCGGAGAAACTCTCATGCCCGCGCTTGAGGAGCTCACCAGGCAGTACGAAAAGCTCAAGCATGATCCAGACTTCTGGGCCGAGTTTGATTATGACCTGGCCCATTATGTAGGCCGGCCATCGCCACTTTATTTTGCCGAACGCATGACAAGAAAGCTCGGTGGCGCCAGGATTTTCCTGAAACGTGAAGATCTCAATCACACGGGTGCCCACAAGGTGAACAACACTATCGGACAGGCACTTTTGGCCCGGGCCATGGGCAAGACCCGCATCATTGCAGAGACCGGCGCCGGCCAGCATGGCGTGGCAACTGCTACAGTGGCAGCACGGCTTGGACTTGAATGCCATGTATTCATGGGCACAGAAGACATCAAAAGGCAGTCAGCCAATGTGTTTCGCATGAAAATGCTTGGAGCAAATGTAGTTGGTGTTGATTCCGGGTCTTGTACGCTCAAGGATGCCATGAATGAGGCATTGCGCGACTGGGCTACCAATGTCGACAATACCTACTACATCATAGGTACGGTTGCCGGGCCACATCCTTATCCCATGTTGGTCCGTGATTTCCAGAGTATTATCGGTCGCGAGGTGAAAGAGCAGTGCATGGCACAGCACGGCAGGCTGCCGGATTCACTCGTAGCCTGTGTTGGCGGCGGATCAAATGCCATTGGTCTTTTCCATCCGTTCATTGATGACACCCAGGTACGCATGATTGGTGTTGAAGCCGGTGGTCTGGGTATTGCAACCGGAAAACACGCAGCACCACTTTCGGCAGGTAAACCAGGGGTATTGCACGGAAATCGCACCTACCTGATGAATGATGAAGATGGCCAGATCATTGAAACTCACTCGGTTTCAGCAGGTCTGGATTATCCCGGCGTAGGTCCGGAACACAGCTGGCTCAAGGATCTGCACAGGGCAGAATACACAGCGGTGACCGATGATGAGGCGCTGGATGCATTCCGCTATCTCACCAGAACAGAAGGTATAATTCCGGCGCTTGAATCCAGCCATGCAGTGGCACATGCAATGAAAATTGCCCCCGGACTCGACAAGGATCATCTGATGGTGATCAATCTCTCCGGCAGGGGAGACAAGGATCTGCATACAGTCGCAGAAATAGACAATATAAGAATATAGGCCGCAATCAGGTGCCCACGCACCAGGCAAACGGCAGCTCAACAATAATAGTGGTAACACAATATGAATCGTATAGAGGCATGCTTTGCGCGCCTTAAGGAAGAGGACAAGAAAGCCCTGATTCCCTATATCACGGCAGGTGATCCATCGCTGGAAACCACGCTGGGTCTGATGCATGCGCTGGTAAAAAATGGCGCTGACATAATTGAACTGGGCTACCCTTTCAGTGATCCGTCTTCGGATGGTCCTGTAATCCAGCGGGCAGTGGAAAGATCACTATCCCACAAGACCAGACTCAGGGATGTACTTGAAGTAGTCCGCCGTTTCCGTGAACAAAATGATACGACACCTGTAGTGTTGATGGGTTATCTCAATCCGGTGGAGTACATGGGTTACAGCACTTTTGCCGAAACTGCCGTAAAGGTGGGGGTCGACGGGATTCTGGTTGTGGATATGCCGCCAGAGGAATCCAGCGACCTGCACCAGGTCATGCGCAATGCCGGCATTGATACAATCTACCTTGTCGCACCAACCACAACACCTGAGCGTGCAGAATCCATTTGCAAACTCAGCAGCGGGTATGTCTACTACGTTTCGCTGAAAGGTGTTACCGGCGCTGCCAACCTGAATGTCGAGAGTGTCATCTCCAGACTGAAAGAACTGCGTTCACACACCAATTTGCCCATAGGCGTGGGTTTTGGTATCAGGGATGGGGAGAGTGCTGCAAAAATAGCAGCTGGAGCCGATGCCGTGGTTGTGGGTAGCGCCCTGGTCAGCAAGGTTGCAGAGCTGGAACATGAACAGCATTATTCTGCAGAGTTCCTGCAACAGAAAACAGCACTCATTGCCGAGATGCGCACTGCAATGAATCAGGCAAAGAATGCAGCCTGACCTCATTCTGTAACAGACTTTATACCATCCGGAAAATACGGAGACATACACTGCCATGAGCAGATGGATAGACAAGATACTACCGGCCAGGGTCAAAACCAACGCCACAGATCGAACCAGAAGTGTACCTGAGGGACTATGGAAACAGTGTCCACGCTGCCAGGCCGTACTTTATCGGGACAGCCTGCAGGACAATATGGATGTATGTCCCAAATGCGATCATCATCTGCGAATTTCGGCCCGCAGGCGCATTGACACTTTTCTGGACCCCGAAGGCAGAGAGGAGCTTGGTGCCGATATTGAGCCGGTCGACATTCTCAAGTTCAGGGATCTGAAAAAATACAAGGATCGCCTGAGTGCAGCGACCAAGAAAACTGGCGAGAAAGATGCCCTGATTGTCATGGAAGGCAAGGTTTGTGGCAGGGATGTAGTGGTCGCTGCCTTTGAGTTCGGTTTTATTGGCGGCTCGATGGGCGCAGTGGTTGGAGAGAAATTCACCCTTGCTGTCAACAGATGCCTTGCCCGCAAACTTCCACTGGTGTGTTTTGCTACAAGTGGCGGGGCACGCATGCAGGAGGCACTGATTTCCCTGATGCAGATGGCTAAAACAGCAGCTGCACTTGAAAGGATGAAACAGCGCGGTCTCCTCTACATCTCGGTACTTGTAGACCCCGTTTATGGTGGGGTTTCAGCCAGTCTGGCCATGCTTGGTGACATCAATATTGCCGAACCAAGGGCATTCATCGGGTTTGCTGGTCAGGATGTCATCCGGCAGACAGTAAGGGAAAAGCTCCCCGAAGGATTCCAGCGCAGTGAATTCCTGCTGGAACATGGAGCCATAGACATGATCGTGCACCGACAGAAACTGGCTGAGCGAATAGCTGCACTGATCAACAAACTCATGCCACTGGAAGAAGAGCCGGTCATATTGCAGGAAGTGGAAGAAATTGCGCCTGAGCCTGAAATGGAAGCAGAATCGGACGCTGATGTTGAAGCAGAAACTGACTAACCTCCTGTTTGACAATTGAACCAGCCATGAACACACCTGATTCCTCAACCAGCCTGCAGGGCTGGCTACAATGGCTGGAAGGCCTTCATCCCAATACTATCGAGCTGGGCCTGGATCGGGTCAGAAATGTTGCCAGCCGATTGCCACTGGATTTTGCGGACAGCCGCATAGTGACCATAGGCGGGACCAACGGCAAGGGCTCCACGTTGACCATGCTGGCCGGCATGCTCAGGAAGGCCGGGTTCAGTGTGGCCACCTATACCTCTCCCCATTTACTGGTCTATAACGAAAGAGTCTGCCTCAATGGTGAGATGGCAGATGATTCTGTACTTTGCAGTGCCTTTCAACGGGTGGAACAGGCAAGAGAGGGTGTGTCGCTCACCTATTTTGAATACGGCACACTGGCAGCGTTGTATTTGTTCGCTCGCTGGAAGCCAGATTTTATCGTGCTTGAAGTCGGTCTCGGTGGGCGCCTTGATGCCGTCAATATCATTGACCCCGAGGTAAGCATCCTGACCAATGTGGCACTTGATCACATGGACTGGCTTGGCAACACCCGTGAAGATATTGCCTATGAAAAATGTGGCATTTTCCGGCCGGGTAAAGCGGCGATTTTTGGTGAACGGGACATGCCACACATTATTCAGCAAAAGGCCGATGAGATCGGGGCCGGGCTTTACTGCTGTGGTCGGGAATTTGACTGGACGCTTAGCGGGAACACATGGAACTGGAAAGGTCTGGACACTGCAGGCAACGTGGTTGAATGCCTTGGACTGCCACTGAATGATTTTCCCGTGGCCAATGCTGCCTGTGCCCTGCAAGCCATGTATCTGCTCAATGTAGTGCCCGCCTGGGAGCTCGTCCACAAGGCCCTGGAAGAGGCAACGCTGCCCGGGCGGTTCCAGACAATTGAATACAAGGGCAGAAAACTGATTCTGGATGTTGCCCACAATCCACATGCAGTCCTGAATCTGGTTGCCAATATTCGCAGCAGAACTCCCACAGGGCAGGCCCGGGTTATATTGGGCATGCTCAATGACAAGGACAGCCATTCAGTTGTGAATATCCTTGCACCGGTTGTAAGCCACTTGCACGCAGTCAGTCTGGGCGGGGAAAGAGGCGCGCCTGCAGAAATCATATATAATCACGCACTTGAAGCAGGTCTGACCCGGGTGAGCAGTCACGAAAATGTCATTGCTGCCCTGGAGTCGGCACTGAAACAGGCAGAATCTGCTGAGACAGTGATCATCACAGGCTCATTTTTCACAGTTGCAGCTGTCCTGGAGCTGACTTGAATCTGGCAATGAAACAACGGCTTACGGGAACGATCGTGCTGGGATGTCTGGCATTGATCTTCATACCCCTGTTGCTGGACGGAGAAGGCGTGGCGCCGGTACGCATGAATCAGCAGGTGCCGCAATCTCCTGACGTGTCGCCTGAACCGATTCCTGAACCTGAACGCCCCCGGATAATTTCTGATTTTACTGAAGAAACAGCAAGCCCCTCACCAATAGCAGATGAAACCGGTCTGTTGCCGGTTTTTACCCCACCGCAAGCAGTCGATACCGATCAGGCTGCTGAAGAAGAACCGCAGAACCTGCAGGCTGGCAACATCAGCGAAGCTGATGACACGCTCCCCGCCTTTGATGCAGCCGGGCTTCCCGAGTCATGGACAGTCAGGGTAGGAATTTTCTCGGAAGCGGCCAACGCCCAGACTCTGCTTACATCATTGCTGGGGCAGGGTTATAAAGCCTATACGGCTCAGGTCCGGGGAGGGGAGAGGACATTTACCGGTGTGTTTGTAGGGCCCGTTCTGACCCGGGCAGAAGCAAACACCCTCAAGTCTGATCTTGATGCAAATCTGGGAGAGAACACAATAGTCAGCCGCTACAGCATCGAAGAGCTGCAATTGTGAGTAATTTTCCTGTATGCAGTATTGTGAAGCAGTAGGCAGTCATGGCTGCAGTAGACGTTATTGTGCTCTCCATCATTCTGATCTCCTGTATGTTCGGTATATTCAGGGGGCTGATAAAGGAAGCCTTGTCGCTGTTTTTCTGGGTTGCAGCTGCAGTACTGGCAGCTCTTTACAGTCCGCTGCTGGCACAGTCGCTTGCATTTGTCAGTGAAAATCCGACAGTCAGGAGGATGGCGGCTTTTGCCCTGATTTTCATAGGTACAGTATTTGGCGGTGCTTTGATCAACAATCTGATTGCCAAAATTACAGCGGCAGCAGGTTTGAGGGGAGTAGACAGAAGCCTTGGTGCACTCTTCGGCATAATCAGGGGCGTAGTAATTGTCACACTTGTTGTGATGTTGACAGCCGGTTTCGAATTTACAGGCCCGTGGTACGGTGAATCACTTTCGATTCCCTACATCATGGTACTGGCAGATTATTTCAGGCAGTTGCTGGGCATGACACCGGAAGCGGTGCTGGCCTGACACGCTGTAACTCGGCAATTGATCCAATACGGTAGGGGATAGCAGTATGTGCGGAATCGTCGGCATTGTGGGGAAGTCCAACGTAAATCTGGCACTATATGACAGCCTGACTGTATTGCAGCACCGTGGTCAGGATGCCGCCGGTATCATGACCAGCGACAAGGGCAAGCTGAACCTCAGGAAAGACAACGGTCTGGTGCGCGATGTTTTTCACACCCGACACATGAAGCAGCTGACCGGCAATATGGGCATAGGGCATGTGCGCTATCCCACTGCAGGCAGCTCAGGGCCAGCGCAGGCCCAACCCCTGTATGTAAACTCACCCTACGGCATCAGCATTGCCCACAATGGCAACCTCACCAATTCCGAAGATCTTTCCAAGGATATCTATCGTGATGACCTTCGTCATCTGAACACAGACTCGGACTCCGAAGTATTGCTGAATGTATTTGCCCATGAACTGCAGGTCCTTAACAAGATCAAACCGACTGCCGATGATGTTTTTACTGCGGTCAGCAGGGTACACAAGCGTTGTAGTGGTGCGTATGCAGCGATAGCCATGCTGGTGGGTTATGGCATAGTTGGCTTCAGGGACAAGTATGGCATCAGACCTCTGGTTTTCGGAAGAAAACGGGTTCGAAAAGGATATGAATACATGCTCGCTTCGGAAAGTGTGGCACTGGATTCCCAGGGTTTTACCCTGGTCAGGGATGTGGCACCGGGCGAAGCAATATATATAGATCAGGATGGCAACTATGAAGCGCGCATGTGTTCTGATGACAGCAAGCCTACACCCTGCATATTCGAGCATGTATATTTTGCACGTCCTGACTCGATGATTGATGGTGTATCAGTTTACAAGTCACGTCTGCGTATGGGAGAAAAGCTGGCAGGCAAAATCATGCGTGAGCGCCCGGATCATGATATCGACGTGGTCATACCGATACCTGATACCAGCCGGACAGCAGCTGTAGAGCTGGCGAATGCACTGGGGGTCAAATTCCGGGAGGGATTTGTGAAAAACCGCTATATCGGCAGGACCTTCATCATGCCGGGGCAAAGTCAGCGCAAGAAATCTGTCAGACAGAAACTCAATGCCATTCCACTGGAATTCCAGGACAAGAATGTATTGCTGGTGGATGATTCCATTGTGAGGGGAACAACCTGCAAGCAGATTATTGAAATGGCAAGGGATGCAGGTGCCCGGCGAGTCTATTTTGCCTCGGCTTCACCACCTGTGAAGTATCCCAACGTCTATGGTATTGACATGCCTGCAGTCAGTGAGCTGATTGCACACGGCAAGACCGTTGATGAAGTCCAGAAGCAGATCGGGGCAGACTGGCTCGTTTACCAGGATCTTGAGGATCTTGTTGCCTCCTGTGCTGAAGGCAGCATATTGCCCATGGATTTCGAATGTTCTGTGTTCAATGGCGTGTATGTTACCCGGGATGTAAGCGAGAAATACCTGGCCAAGCTTGAAGCGCGCCGTAATGATGCCGCAAAAAAGAGAAAAGAACGGGATACCGGTGATTTTGGCCAAAGCGAGGAAGAAGAGGGACAGCTGGCCTTGCACAGCAATGGATAAACAGTCTGTTCCGAAACAGAAGGACAGTTCCCGTTGAACTGTCTGCCATCATCCGGAGTCTGCAGTTCAATACGCCGGATGCCGTCAGCAAGAAAGATGAAAGCTACAACAGATGCAGTCAAAAGTAGATGAGACAGTCGCAGAAATAGGCAAGGTAGTACTTGGCAAGGACAAGCAGATCAGACTGGCACTTTGCTGCCTTTTTGCCGGCGGACACTTGCTGATGGAAGACAAGCCGGGAATGGGCAAGACCACCCTGTCCCAGGCTCTGGCGAGAACCTTCGGGCTTCAGTACAGCCGGATACAGTTTACGAGTGACCTGCTGCCTGCAGATATCATAGGGGTATCCATCTATGATCAATCCACTTCCAGTTTCACCTTTCACAAGGGCCCACTGTTCAAGAACCTGATTCTGGCAGACGAGATCAACAGGACCACGCCCAAAACCCAGAGTGCACTGCTTGAAGCAATGGAAGAGGGAAGGGTGTCAGTTGATGGCACAACCTACGCACTGCCCCATCCATTCTTTGTGATTGCCACGCAGAACCCGGTAAGTTTTTCCGGTACCTACCCCTTGCCGGAATCGCAGCTTGACCGTTTCCTCATGAGATTGACCATTGGTTACCCTCATCCACAGGCGGAGCGGGAGCTGTTGATCAATACAGACCAGCGTGCCAACCTTGAATTCATAAACCAGTGCCTCAGTGGTGAAGATGTAATCGAAGTCCAGAAAAAGATCGCAAAAGTCAAGGCAACAGACACACTGCTTGATTATGTGCAGAGACTGGTTGCCTACACGCGACAGGATGACAAGTTTTCATTTGGTCTGTCTCCCCGTGGTGCCCAGGCCCTTATGCGCAGTGCAAGAACCTGGGCCCTGATGCATGACAGGCAACATGTCCTGCCTGAAGATGTAAAGACAGTATTGCCGGCGGTCGCAGATCATCGCCTGCGATCTGTCAGTGACACTTCCGGACGCAGCGGGGAATCCTGGTCCCAGCGTTTACTGAATGAGGTGGATGTCGTCTAGTGGGAATTGATGCCGGCAGCGGATACAGAGTCTGGTACCAGAATCTGCTTGATGCCTGGCAACAGCGCTTTTCCGGCTGGGTGCTCAGAAAGATACCACCAGCCAGAAATATCGTACTTGGGCATGAGAATATCTTCATCATCCCCAACAGGCAGGGAGTAGGATTCGTATTCCTTCTGGTCCTGATGTTCATCGGTGCAGTCAACTATGAAGCGAGCCTGGGTTTTGCGCTGGTTTTTCTCCTGCTGGGCATGTTCGTACTGTCAATTTTCTATACCTACCGTAATCTTTCCGGCCTGCATGTTACAGCCACGCCGGGGAGCTCGGTATTTGCAGGTGAAAAAGCCGAAGTTACAGTTATCCTCAACCGCCATGGCAAGCGTATTTATGAAAACATCCGCGTAAGTTTTCCGGGCTCCCGCGAAGTTGCCACTGATCTGGTTACTGAAAAGGAACAGCGCATATCGGTTTTTGTTCCTGCAAAAAAGCGTGGTTATTTTTCGCCCGGCAGACTCAGGATAGAAACGACATTCCCTTTCGGTCTCAGCCAGGCATGGTCGCTGATGGATCTGAAGTTCAGGTGTCTTGTATACCCGCAGCCGGTCGAATGTGATCTCGACTGGTTACTGAACAGCCACCAGCAGAGTGGCAACACCAATATAGTCAGGGGTAACGATGATTTCTATGGCTTGCGTTCCTATGTAGCAGGTGACTCACTCAAGCATGTTGCCTGGAAAGTGCTGGCCCGTGGACAGGGCATGTATACCAAGGAATATTCCAGCAACAGGGATGACAAGGCCTGGTTACGCTGGGACATGTTCCCCGACCTGGATACCGAGCAGCGCTTGTCTCGTTTGTGCTGGTGCGTACTTCAGCTGGATGCGGCCGGAATTGACTACGGTCTTGAGTTGCCGGGTATTGTGCTGCAACCTTCCCGTGGTCCTGTGCATTATGACAAGGCCTTGAGAGAACTTGCCCTCTTTGGTTTACCAGCATGAGGGGATTTCATTTTTTCAGGAAAAAGTCAGATGCCCGGTTGAGAAACCAGGACTATTACCGTATTCCCCGGTTCGCTTTCGTCTGGCTGCTTGCCTCTGTAGTTTCAGTCATTCTGCCCCATGTTGCCCGCTTGCCTCTTTGGCTCACCGGGATGTGTGCGCTTTGCATAACAGGCAGAATACTGGTTTACCAGGGACGCATGTCGTATCCGGGGAAACAGATCAAGGCCATACTTGTGCTCACAATGGCAGCACTGATGGTATTGCAGTTCGGCAGGGACGTGTTTTCCACGGATTCCATGGTAGGAGTACTGCTGGTAGGCATCACACTCAAGCTGCTTGAAATGCACCGCAAGCGGGATGTCCTGATGGTGCTGTACCTGTGTTATTTCACGATCATTGCAGAATTCATCTACTCCCAGTCCATACCCATTGCCATTTACATGACTATCAGCATTCTGGTCATTTCCAGCGCCATGATCTCGCTTAACCAGACGCCGGAGCATCAGTCGGTGCGGCGTACCTTGCGTCTGGCCGGGCTGATACTGCTGCAAAGTGCACCTTTGATGATGGCATTTTTCCTGCTGTTCCCTCGCATCAGCCCCTTGTGGTCTGTTCCTGTCCAGTCCAATTCGAGTGTTACCGGTTTGAGTGAAACCATGTCGCCAGGGGATATCGGCGATCTGGCAAGATCGGGGGAAGTGGCATTCAGGGTGCAGTTCAATGGAGAAATGCCGCCATTCAATGAACTGTACTGGCGGGGACTAACGCTGGACAATTTCAATGGCAGAGAATGGCGCAGGGGAATAGATCGAGACCGTCCCCAGCGATTGAGTGCGGATCGGCAGGAGGAAATGGGCTGGTTTCGTGAAATCGAATATACCGGCAGACGCTATGCCTACAACATAATACTTGAGCCTACTTTCCAGAACTGGATATTCACACTGCAGATGCCAAGCATTCTTGATGAACGCATGCGCATGCGCCGCGACTTCCAGGTGGAAACCTTCCGCAGGGTTACCCAGCGTTTCAGTTATGATGCTACATCCTATCTTGAATTTGCTGCAGACACCGATCAGCGCGCCATACCGCGTCGCAGCTTCAGTTTCATTCCGGGTGACAGCAATCCCAGAGCACTTGAGTTTGCCCAGGAACTGCGTGCACAACACGATTCAACAGAGTCCTTTGCAAATGCAGTTCTGGAGCACTTCAGGGAGGAAGAATTCTTCTATACCCTCAGCCCGCCTTTGCTGGGCGATGCACCTGTTGATGAATTCCTCTTTGAAACACGAGAGGGCTTCTGCGAACACTTTGCCAGCAGTTTTACCTATCTGATGCGCGCAGCTGGCATTCCGTCAAGGGTAGTTACAGGCTATCAGGGCGGAGAAGTAAATCCCTACGACGGGACTTTGACAGTGCGGCAATACGATGCCCATGCCTGGTCAGAGATATGGATACAGGACAGGGGCTGGGTGAGGGTTGATCCTACTGCAGCCGTGGCACCAGACCGTATCAACAGAGGCACTGATTCAGTATTGCAGGAAGACAACAATTTTCTCAGTGATGAAGTATTTTCACTTATTCGTTTGCGCAACAGCCTGTTTCTCAATGATCTGCGGCTGCGTCTGGAAATGATTGACTACGCCTGGAACAGGTTTGTACTGAACTATGACCAGGAATCGCAGTTCAGGTTTTTCAGCAACCTGTTTGGCGAAGTAACACGCACCAAAATCATCATGGTGCTGCTTGGCTTTCTGGCTCTTGTGGTTGCATTTGTTGCCTTTACTGTTTTCAGGCAACCGGCATATTCGAAAGCGCCACCAGCAACCAGACTATATCGCAAATTCTGCGCTTACATGGCCAGTCAGGGATTTCCCCGGAACATCGGTGAAACGCCAATGGACTATTTGCAAAGAATGTCTGAGGTCAATCCACAATGGACAGCGCCAATGAAGGAAATCACCCAGATCTACAATGAGCTGGCTTTCGTCAATACTGAGGCCGATCCGGAACAAATCAGGTATCTTGAACACAAGGTGCGTAAATTCCGATTGCTCAATTGAAGGCCCGCAGTACTACAAGTGTCAGTCAAGTGATTGTGGTATTTCCCTGATAACCTGCAACTCCTGAAAACTGCTTTCTCCTGACAAAAGGGGGAGCGTCGGCTCATTTTTGAGGTGGTGATCAAAGAATTCAAGCAAGACGGCATTGGTAATATCCCTGATCCGCAGGGAACCTGCAGCGCCTTGCGGGGTAACAGGGCTGCTCAGCGCGAAGTCCGAAAACTGGTCGTGAACACTGTTGTTTATTATTGCCCTGTACCACGCACCTGTTGACAGTCTGAACATGCGCCACAGGTCGCTTTCCATAGAGGCTGATAACTCCTCTGGATCGGATTCACTATCACCGATCAGGTCAAAAAGCGATTCAGTGCTCTCCATCAGCAGCAGCGGTCTGGTACTCCCGGCAAATTCAACAGGTCTGCCATTCATTGAGCCGTCCAGGTTTGCAGCAGCCTTTATGCGACTGTCATCGAGTGTAGCCTGCAGGGAGGTGGCACCTCCGCGTGACCAGCCGAATGCGCCAACGCGATTCATGTCTATTCTGGCATAAAAGAGACTACCGGATGAGCGGTTCAGCACTTCCAGTTGGTCCAGGGCAAAAGACAGATCCCTGACATGCCAGTCATACATATCCTGCAGATTTTCCTTCTGCCAGTTGTATATTTCCTCTTGCGACCTGTTCATGACATCAGGGTCATCAGGCATTTCAGGGTGCTCATCCGGTTGATAACGTGTGCCATCTGAAAAACGGGTCATCGCACCATCATCAGTGTGTCCCACGCTGATGACAAAATAGCCGTGACTGGCGAGAAATTCGGTCTGGGCAGTGCCAGTGAAAATGGGGGAATTTGCGCCATGGCTGTAGAGCAACACGGGGAAGGGTTCGGTAAAAGGCATGACCGGCACATTTTTCAGCGATCTCGTTTGCAGGTCGAGTATGTCCCTGTCCTGCAGCCAATCATGTACCCAGGATTGGAATAGCGAGCTGTCTTCTACATAACGTGCTGGTTGGCCTGCCTGGTTTTCCCTTATCGGAAACCAGGCCTGGAACATCACCCGGCGCTTGTCACCATAATAGCTGGTGGTGAGCTCTTCACGATTCTGGTCTGTCCATACCCCTGAGACTGTTCCAGTTCTGTAAGGGCCATATTCTGTCCCGAGCCAGTCCTGCGGAGCAGGTTGGGCACAGACTATGGAGGTGAGGGGCAGATATGCAACAGCCAGAAATGTGGCTGTCAATGTCCTGTTCATGTATCCGGCCTGTCGCGCAGTGGCAATACCAGTGGGGGATTGTCATAAAGCATAACAGGTTGTGCAACACCCAAAGCAGTCGGGTATTGGCCAAGTTTGAGAAAGTGCATCTCATGAGACAGTATTGCATTAATATTTTCGCGACACGCCGTAAACCCGTCCCTGGGGGCTCGACTGCGGCTCCCTGCCGCAGACGGTCGCTCAAACCATTAATGCAAAACAGTCTCCATCAGCCTTTCAGGATATTCTGGCTATGACAATGCTTGCCCTTGGCCAAGGGAGGAAAGGTATCAGGCAGCCCTGTTGCCTGCATAGGGCAAAGGAATCGTTTTGCCATTCACCAGTGTCTGACCCCACAATTCGTGTGCCAGCGCCTCAACGGATTGGACCCTGCCATTGCATATCCAGGCAGCCAGTGCCCTGGCAACATCAGGATATGTTACCTGCATGGCAACAGGTCGCTCATCAAACCACTTGCTGATAACGGCAGCATCAAGCCGCTCGATAACCGTTGCATAACCCAGCTGTGCCAGAGCTTCGGCATTGGAAAGCTGTTCCATCTGGCCGTTCAGGGGTTTGGTCAGGATATGTTTGCCCAGTTGCAGACACTCGCTGATGAGCTCGAATCCGCTGTTGGTGATCACTGCCGAGGCATCCAGAAGGTCTTTCTTGAATCCGGTTCTGGAGATTTGCCTCAAATGCAGATTGCCATTGTCAGAATGATTTACCAGCGGATGATAGATGAAAAAATCCTTGTCGTTGTTACCAGCCAATGCCGCAATTATGGCATCCGGATTTTCGAATGGCAGGTAGACAATCACCTTGTTCAGCACAACTGGGGGAAGTGGCTGCGGAATTTCTATATCAACTATCGGAGGAAGTATGGGAAAACCGAAGTGGTGCCAATGCATACCAACAGGTTGTTTGACAGGTGCAAATTTCTGCATGATACCGAGAACAACCGGATTCTCTCCCCGCAAGGGCACCTTGTGGTTGAAAGCATACTGGTGGCCGATACCAAGAACAGGCAAACCACGACTTCTGGCTGCGTGCGAAATTACTGGCTCCTAGTCTGAAATGATCAGGTCGTACTCATCCAGTGCCAGGTTCTTTACATCCCGCCTGAATTGCAGCAGATTGTTGTGCTTGAGGGTTTTCAGTATGCGGATCCTGCCATCTTCTGCTACGAAAGTTATGCCTGCGCGCCACTCGAAGTGCTCAATATCACCACATCCATCAGCACGGTCCCTGCCACTGAGCAGCCAGGTAATATCAAGCCCTGGGTAGGCCTTGAAGGCATTGTGCATGGAACTGGCGCGACTGATATGCCCATTGCCTGTGCCCTGGACACCATAGAGTATTTTCATGAACGAGACCCTTCTGTCAGTAAACGGAAAGTGGATAATCCGAGGTCAGAACACTGCAAGCGCAACGGTCGTGCCGAGCAAGGCGCCCATCAGGATGTCTGCGGGGAAGTGAACCCCCAGCACGACTCTTGAAGCCCCGACACAACAGGACCACATATAAAGCGGCAGAAAGAGGGGACTGATACCCACACAAAGGAAAGTGACGAACAGGAAGGCTGCAGAGGTGTGGCCTGAGGGGAGACTGAACTGGTCAGAAGCCTGGACAATAGATGTTACACCAGACAGTAAATCCGGTGGGCGTCTGCGTTTGATGGTGTTTTTCAGTATAAAGTAGGTCAGTCGCTCCGTTGAAAATGCCACTATCGCAAGCGAGATTAGCTCTCTGCTCTGCTCGG
>JAURLQ010000151.1 GCA_030831125.1 Gammaproteobacteria bacterium | reverse complement strand
CCGGCATGCGTAGTCTCGGGCTGGATCCCGACGAGTTACGGGTGGTGTTCGTAAGCCACTTTCACGGTGATCATGCTGGCGGAGCCCCCTATTTCCGGGAAAGAGGGGTACGGGTAATGCTTTCCGAAACCGACTGGGGCCCGTTGGGCGGCGCTCCCGATGCAGCAAGTATTGCGCAGGATGGACAGACCATCATGCTGGGCGATACACCCATCACAATTGTGTTTACACCGGGCCACACCCCCGGTGCCATTTCCCTGATATTACCGGTAACCGAGAACGGTCAAGAGCACACAGCGGTAATCATGGAGCTTACCCCCAGAGGCGGGATAGACGTGCATGAGGATGCGGTGGACGGCATAGTGCATCTCGGTGAATTCACGGCCAGCCATGGTGTTGATGTGGCGCTGCATCCACATGAAATGATTTTCGACCCCATAGCACGCGACTTCATCATGTCGGCTTCAACTCGTTCAACAAGCGATCCCAACATGCTGGTTATCGGCAATAGCGAAGTACAGCAGTACATCGATATGGTAGCCATGTGTTGGAGGGCGAGGATAGAGACGATGCGCAGCGAAGGGCAGTAAGAGCAGAAGTTATCAAAGGGGGGCAGAGTAACTGTCCCGGGCGAGAAATCCGGATTCATGTCCATTATCAGGTTTCTGAAGGAATGAAGCCGAAAAGTGCAATGAATAGACATGAGTTCCACAAGTCATGCTGCGACACGCCGTGAATAGATCCCTGTAGGCTTGAAGCCAGCATGCTTGCTGGCGACATTCGCTGCACTGCTTGTGAAACTCATGTACTCCAGCCTTGGTGGGACAGCAATGACTATGACCCCATTGATTGACTAGCCACCTTGCATGATCTCAACCATCACTTCGTTGCGACGCATGAAGGGCAGCGAGAAGGGAGAATTGTAGGCAGCGTACATGAGCTCTCCGTTCATCCTGAACTTTTTCCGTTCCAGAAAGGACACCAGCGTATCCCGGTGCTTGCTGTAATTGGCTTCGCTCCAGCGCCCGGAGAACCGGATTGCTGCCACCATGCGGGGATTGGCCTGAAGTATCTGTATGCGATCGTCATCAGGCACCGGAGCAGTGTCCAGTGAAAATCCAGCTGGCAATACAAAGACTACGCGCCAACCTTTAGCGGTGCGGGTTTGTTGCACAGGCGCCGTCATGGAGATTTTCCGGCCTTCATCCTGTTTCTGCTGTGACTGCAGCACTGGCGCAGTCATGGTGATTTTGCCAGCAGTACTGTTGCCACCACTGATATAACGAAACAGTCGCCGAAAGCCCTCGCTGGCTGCTGCATTGCGATCATCCTCACCTTCCACCAGGGTTTCTGCCACCAGGTAGGGCGCGTATTCACGCAGCTCTATTTCATCCATTTGTTCAACAACACGATAGGCAGGCTCTTCAATGGCCATGGCAGATTTTCCAGACAGGATAGCCAGCAGGGCCAGGCTTGATACGAGCATGAACAAAAATGCACGTGGAAGCCTGGCAGGGAATTTTGAAGTGATCATGCAAGCCTGTACGGACTGGCGATGATTCTGGATGACTCAGTTTGCACTGTTATTGATGCCCTGAATCTTGATACGCCTCAATACTGTTCAGATGCAGATCAAAAGGACCATCTTTTTTATCATATATATACAGGCCGATTTCAGTTATCTGGCTTGTATCAAGTTCAGGGCCATCAAGCCTGAAGCCGCGAAATCGAGGTAAAAAACTTGAGAACGGAATATCGACAACATGCGTTGCACCAGACACTGTTTCGAAATCAGCCCAGTAATTGATCCGCCGACCACGAAAAAGGGCGTTCGACTGCAATTGCAAGGTGTAACGGCGCCCATCAGCCCTGACTTTCACTCTTATGCCTGAATAGTTGCTCAAATCGAGTTCCAGAGCTTGCGTGCGTATGGAACTGAATCCTCCGCCGTTGGTGTTGGTATTGCCGGAAAACACAAGTTCCCCCGCAGTCGTTACAAACCCGCCCTGGCTCCTGCCACCCATGACATTATCATTTTGCACATACCAGCCAAGGTCGGGACTATCGGAATCAAAAGCAGCAATCAACAGCGCGTCCATATCATCAGGCTCCGATGCGTAAAGAGAAGGGCTGACCAGGGCAGCCAGAATCACCAGGTATGACAGAGTCCTGGCAGCTGACAAATTCATGGGCTTGTTCTTCATGACTTTTTCACGCTCATTATGATGGCGTATTTTATTGTGGTTACTTGAACAGATACTTCAGCATTCTGGACTAAATCTGGTACCAGAGACACTTCCACTGACTTTCCCCGGCAACAATCCTTGTAATTGGTTGGAAACATGCGATTGTACATTTGGAGGGCTCCCTTGGTATGGAAATTGCTTTGTTGAAGTGGCTGTTACTGGTTCCACAAGGCATAGCCAATTGCATTGAATCCAAACCAACGCTTCAGGAGTTACTACTATGCGCAAGATTTCAGCCCTCGCCACCCTCACTGTGGTGCTCACTGTTTCCAGTGGATTCACCATGGCACAGGATGACGCTCAGGTGGTAACACGGACCTACAGCAACCCAACTGCAAGGATCGCGAGTACAGCCACAGTTGCTGAAAGCAGCAAACTCGTTTTCCTTTCGGGCACCACACCTTTGCCACTCGATCCTGCCGTGCCAGAAAATCTCGGCGATACCCGTCAACAAACCCTGTCGGTCCTCACCAGAATGAAGAGCCAACTGGAATCAATGGGCATGGGCATGGGAGATTTGGTCAAGTTGACGGTGTTCCTCGTTGGTGTGCCGGAACTTGACGGGCGGATGGATTCTGCGGCCATGAACGACGTGTTCAGCACATTCTTTGGCACTGAAGAACAGCCCCATCGTCCTACTCGCTCGACCATCCAGATTGCCGCACTGGGCAGGCCTGGCATGTATGTCGAAATCGAGGGGATTGCAGCAGTTGCACCCTGATTGCAGACTGACCTTTCCCCGGTAATTAGAGCCATCCATTTGGCGAGTTTTCCCCTTAAACTTGAACAGAGGAGAACTCGATATGAAGCGCAGTCGGTATACAGAAGAACAGATCATCAGGGCCATCAAGCAGCATGAATCCGGGGTCAAGACCCAGGACATCTGCCGGGAGTTGGGGATCGTCGAACAGACCTTTTACAAGTGGAAGGCCAAGTTTGGCGGGATGGACGTCTCGGAAGCCAAACGGCTTCGGGAGCTGGAGGAGGAGAACAGCCGGCTCAAGCGATTGCTGGCTGAAGCGGAACTGGACAAGGCAGCCCTCAAGGAAGTGCTCTCAAAAAAGTGGTAAAGCCAGCCGGGCGTCAAGAGATGGTTCGTCATCTGGTTGAGCAGGGTTGGCTGAGTGAGCGTAAGGCTTGCCGGGTTATCGGTGTCAGCAGAACAGGCATAAGACATGAGAGTCTTAAACCAGCCAAGGACCAGCTTCTCAAGGAAGCTTTACTGCAAAAGGTCACCCAGTATCCCCGCTATGGCTATCTGATGCTGCATGGTTTGCTGAAGCAGGAAGGCCTGGTTATCAACCGGAAACGGACCTATCGGCTTTATACGGCCTGTAGCTTGCAGGTCAGAACCAAGAAACGGAAGAAGCTGGTCAGGCCCCGAATACCAATGGTACTGCCGGTCAAACCCAATGAACGGTGGTCAATGGACTTTGTTCATGACCAGCTGGCAGGAGGCCGAAGGTTCAGGGTGCTGAACGTGGTTGATGACTTCACCAGGGAGTGTATTGGGCAACTGACAGACTTATCGATCAGTGGGCAAAGGGTAGCCCGGTTTCTGAATCTACTGATAGCCAGCAGAGGTAAGCCAAGGAGCATAACCTGTGACAACGGCACTGAATTCACCTCCAAGGCCATGTTCTTCTGGAGTAAAGATCACATGGTAAGGCTTCAGTTTATCCAGCCAGGCAAACCTACGCAGAATGCTTTTGTTGAAAGCTTCAATGGCAAATTCAGGGATAGCTGCCTGAATCAGTACTGGTTCAGATCACTGGAAGAAGCCAGGAAAATCATTGATGAATG
>JAURLQ010000150.1 GCA_030831125.1 Gammaproteobacteria bacterium | reverse complement strand
GGGGGTTCAAGCGGCGTTTCCGGGTATCCCCTAAAGTTGAAATGGGATGACGCTCACAGGCTTCGCCTGATCGCATGTGTCGCCCAAGCCAAGGGCTTGTGCTCGACGCGAACCGGGGGCTGCTTCAAACCAACCTGATATGGCGGCTGCGGGATGACGCTCACAGGCTTCGCCTGATCGCGTGTGTCGCCCAGGCCTGCGGCCTTTGCTCGACGCGAACCGGGGGCTGCTTCAAACCAACTTGATATGGCAGCTGCGGGATGACGCTCACAGGCTTCGCCTGATCGCGTGTGTCGCCCAGGCCTGCGGCCTTGGCTCGACGCGAACCGGGGGTTCGAACCAATCCTTCGAGAACGCCAAAAAAAAAGCCGGTACAGTCGTACCGGCCTTTTTTCATAGTGGCGCACTCGAAGGGATTCGAACCCCTGACCCCCAAGTTCGTAGCCTGGTGCTCTATCCAGCTGAGCTACGAGTGCGTGTTCTGTGAAGGGTGCGCATTGTCTTGAGTTTGGGCTTGAAAGTCAATGTCTGATTTGTCTTTGTTGCCTGAAATGTTTCAACGTAATCAATACCTTATTGCATATAACGAAAACTGCAGGGTTTTCTGTTTGGTGCTTTTGTGTTGCAAATAAAAACGGGGCCAAGTGGCCCCGTTTTACTGTTGCTTTGCTTTACTTCATGGTTCTGCCCAGAAATTCCAGGGCCATTGGCAGGTGCTTTTCGTCAAAGAACTGTGGGCCGCCGTGTACAGCGCCATGAACAGGGACGAACTTCACGTCCAGTCCGGCGTCCTGGTAGGCGCCCAGCATCTGCAGGCTCTGGTTGATAGGCATTTGCGGGTCTCTGTCGCCGTGGAAGAGGATCAGTGGCGGGTCGTTGGCATCTACGTGGTACACAGGGCTGGCCAGTTTTGCCAACTCGGGCACGTCTGCAGGTTGTCCTCCCAGCAGGAAGTCCAGCGCGGTGGTGCGCAGGTTCAGGCCGAATGGTGTGCTCTGGTCCAGAATGGTGGTCAGGTCTGTGGCTGCAAAGTAGCTGAGGATGGCCTGCACGTCAGATGAGTCGTTGTTGTGGTGGCCCACATTGCCTTCCAGTGCGGGGTGTCCGTTGCTTACGCCAACCAGCAGGGCAAGATGCGCACCAGAGGAGGCGCCGGTGATGGCTATTTTCTCGGCATTGAAGCCGTAGGTCTGGGCATGACCACGCAGATATCTTACAGCTGCCTTGATGTCGTGTATCTGGGCCGGGAAGGGGGCTTCAGATGCCTGACGAAACTCCACACTGGCTACAGCATAGCCGGCTTCAACAAACTCGAAAGGTACGCCGCCGTCCTTGGTGCCAAAGCGCCAGGCACCGCCATGTATCTGGACTATAAGTGGTGGATTGTCCACGCCCTCTGGCATGTACAGGTCAAAGGCCAGTGCCTTGCCATCTACCTCGGCATATTCCACATCGGCTGCTGTCTTTTCCATATCCTGGGCCTCTACAAAGGTTGCACAGGCAAACAGGGCTGCCGTTGCAAGCAGGGCCTGTCTGGTTTTGCTGGTGAATATCATCTTGTTATTCCCCCGGGTGGTGTTGTCATGAAGTCAAGCATAGAGGGCACCTGTGCGGGATACAAGCATTGCTGTAATCATCAAAGACAATGTACAGGGTGGCAGTGCCATGCATGCCCGGCCAGTATGAAATTACATGGCCCTTACGCAATTCAGACTTGAAATCACCGGCTATTTCCGTTGAAGTGCGCCTCTTCCAGACCAGGTTTCAAACATTTCAACAAGGATTTTCGATGCGTGATCTCACTTCGGGGCCTGTTACCAAAACCCTGATAGCCCTTGCCGTGCCTACTGCCTTTGGCATGTTGTTCCAAACCCTGTATCTGCTGGTGGATCTGTATTTCATTGCCGGACTTGGTGATGCCGCTGTGGCCGGGGTGGGTTCTGCCGGTACGCTGATGTTTGCCGTGATGGCCTTTACCCAGGTACTGGCGGTCAGTTCAGTAGCCCTTGTTTCCCAGGCGGTGGGTCGCAAGCAGCGTGATGAAGCCAATCACTATTTCAATCAGGGCATGCTGGTGGCTGTGTGCATGTGCGTGCTTACCCTGCTGCTGGGTTACAGTTTTGCCAACAATTTCATGACAGCCATTGCCGCCGATGAAGCTACCCGCGAAGCAGGGATTACCTTCATGTTTGCTTTACTGCCTGGCATGTCGCTGCAGTTTGTCATCATGACCATGGTTTCAGCCCTGCGTGCCACCGGCATTGTCAAACCCGGCATGATGGTGCAGGTGTCAACCGTGCTGCTCAACACCATACTGGCACCAGTGCTCATTGCTGGTTGGGGACCAGGGCCTGCGCTGGGTGTAATGGGGGCAGGTTTGGCTACTACCATTTCCTGCATTGTGGGTGTGTGCATGCTGGTGTTCTATTTTGTGAAGCTGGAAAAATACGTGGCCTTCAACTTTGCACAGTGGAAGCCTGATTTCAGCATCTGGAAGCGCATGTTGGTTATAGGGCTGCCAGCCGGTGGTGAAATGCTGCTGATGTTTGTGTATTTCAGTCTGGTTTATATCCTTATCCAGGATTTCGGTGCAGAAGCACAGGCTGGTTTCAGTATAGGTGGCAGGATCATGCAGTCTATCTTCATGCCCACCATGAGTATTGCCTTTGCCATTGCGCCCATGACAGGACAGAACTACGGCGCCGGTATGGCCGATCGTGTGCGCGAAATCTCCCGCAAGGGCATTATGCTCAGCGCAGCGGTGATGGGTGTTGTCATGCTGGTATTGCAGATCAATCCTTATTTTGCAGTGACCTTCTTCACCTCCGAAGCCGCGGTTATCGAAATTGGTGGCGAATTTTTGCGTTTCATTTCCCTGAACTTCATTGCCCAGGGCGTTGTGTTCAGTTGTTCCGGTATGTTCCAGGGGCTGGGTAATACCAGGCCTTCATTGATGAGCTCCATGATCCGGCTGGCCATTTTTATTCCACTTGCGTTCGGTGTGGCGGCCATGGACGGATTTGCGATCCATGACATCTGGTATGTGTCCATTGCTGCGGTGTGGTTCCAGGCGGTGGTGAGCTGGTTGTTGGTGCAGCGGGAGTTGCGTTTGAAGCTGGGTAATCCGGCAGTGGTGGTGGCAGGCGAGCCGGGTTGATTTTACCCCGCTGCATGGGCGCACTGGCATGCGCCACTTCGACATTTCGGGATAGCGTAACAACACGAACAGGGCGTGAGGGGTAGGTGCAAGCCACCCCGGCGCTGTCCGGTATTTCAGCAAGATGGGTCAGGCAGGTATCCTGATGACTGCATACACTGGTAAACATCTGCCAGAAACAGTCATCATGTGGATATGAACAGCAAAGCAGGCGAAAACCGCAAGCGTC
Organism: Gammaproteobacteria bacterium; assembly: GCA_030831125.1. GTDB lineage: Bacteria > Pseudomonadota > Gammaproteobacteria > Pseudomonadales > Pseudohongiellaceae > CAILUG01. The sequence continues at coordinate 20,482 of JAURLQ010000150.1, read as the reverse complement.
ACGACCAGCGCATCAGCAAGGTAATTGATTATGTGTATCAACACCTCGATGAAGCCCTGAATCTGGAATTGTTGAGCGATATAGCCTGTTTGTCACCGTTTCATTTCCATCGGGCCTTTTCTGCCAGTACGGGCATCAGTGTCATCCGGCTGGTACAGTTGCTGCGGCTCAGAAGGGCTTCATCACAACTGGTATTCAATCAGACGCGTTCCATTACTGAAATTGCACTGGAAGCCGGCTTTGCGAATGCGGAATCATTCAGCAGGGCTTTCAGGAACCAGCACGGGCAAAGCCCGAGTGAATTCCGCAAAAATCCCGACTGGCAACCCTGGCAGGTGAAGAACATTCACCATGAACCACAGGAGCAAACTTCCATGAAAGCCGAATATATTGATTTTCCCGATACACTCATTGCTGCACTTGAATACGAGGGGCCGGAACACCAGTCATACAAGGCTACCCAACAGTTCATCAAATGGCGGCAGTCAGCAGGCATTGGTCCAAATGTGGGCAAAACCTTCGGCATTCATTATTCAGATCCCGTCAACACACTACCTGAAAACTACCGGCTTGATGTGGCGGTTTCCGTAGAAGCACCCATAGCCCCGAACGAATTCGGTGTGGTCAACAAGATTATTCCGGGTGGGCGCTGTGTTGTAGCAAGACATCTGGGTTCCCGGCACTATGTGAAGGCCGCAGACTGGTTGTATCGGGAATGGTTTCCCCAGAGCGGGGAGGAACTTCGCGATTTTCCTGTCTTCTTCCATTATGTGAATGTCGGACCCGATGTCCGGGAAGCCGACATGATTACCGACGTTTATCTGCCCATCAAATAAGCTTTTTGTTCAATCTGTGCAGTAGGGGCGCATGCCAGTGCGCCCGGAAAATTGGTCAAGTTCCCGTCAAATCCTGATAATTTTTCCACCTGTCCTGTTGGCATATTAATTAGCATGCTTATAATTACCCAGCTTATTTAAAGGACAGTTCATGCCGGCTTCCCGCAACGATACCCTTGGCTTCGTGGTTCATGATGTGGCGCGCCTGTTACGTTGGCATTTTGACCGTCGTGCCCAGGAACACGGCCTCACCCGGTCACAATGGCAGGTGCTGGCACATCTGTGGCGCGATGACGGCTTGCAGCAGAAGGCGCTGGCAGAACAGATGGACATCACTGCCATTACCCTTACGGGACTCCTGGACAGGCTTGAACGTGACGGATGGGTTACCAGAAAGGAAGACCCGCAGGACAGAAGGGCAAAAAGGGTATATCTGACACCCAAGGTTGAACCGGTAATGGCCAATATCCGCAAACTTGCCAGGGAAGTGCGGCAGCATGCAACACAGGGCCTGAACAAGGCGGAACAACAACAATTGCTCGATTTGCTGGTAAGGGTTCGCAGCAATCTGGCAGATCGCTGAAGCGCATCCATTTTCAAAGGGTAACACCATGACTTTTATCAGGCGTCTGATCAGGATTCTGGTTTTGTGGACCGGTCCGCTTCTGGTAGGTGCAGGGGCTTTCTGGTTCTACATGCAGGGTGGCAGGATAGCCAGCACCGACAATGCCTATCTGAAGGCAGAAATGATCAGTGCAAGCAGTGAACTGTCTGGCCGTGTGTCTGAAATTCTGGTTGAAGACAACCAGAGAGTGGAAGCAGGGCAGTTGCTGTTCAGGCTGGACGATGATGCCTACCGCATAGCTCTCGCTCGGACCGAGGCCAACCTGCTGAAGGTACGCAGCAACATTGAGAGTTTACGTGCCGACTACCTGAACAAGCAGGCTGATATACGCAAGGCAGAATCCGATCTGGAATTTTTCACGCGTGAATACGAACGGCTTGACCGTCTGGCGGCGTCCGAATCGGTTTCGGAAATCCAGGTAGACCGGGCCAGGCATGATGCCGAAAACGCACAGCGCGAGCTCGACATTACCAGACAGTCACTGGAAGTAATCCGTGCAAGGCTGGTCAATCCTGACCTGCCCATAGAAGAACATCCGGATTACCTGTTGGCACTGGTGGAAAGGGAAAAAGCCGAACTTGATCTGGGGCACACCGAAGTGCATGCGCCGGCATCGGGTGTCATTGCCCATTTCGAACTGAAAAAAGGTGAAATTGTGGGGCCGGGCATTCCGCTGTTCAGCATTGTAAATGACGACACCATCTGGGTTGAAGCCAATTACAAGGAAACCGACCTGACCTGGATGCGGGAAGGACAAACGGCCACTATCGAGGTGGATGCCTATCCGGATATGCAGTGGCAGGGCACGGTGCTGGCCATTACACCGGGCACGGGCAGTGAATTTTCATTGCTGCCGGCACAGAACAGTTCCGGCAACTGGGTGAAGGTGGTGCAGCGGGTAAGAGTGAAAATTTCCATGGATACCCAACCCGGACAACCGCCACTTACACCTGGTATGAGCACATTGGTGGAAGTGGATACCGGGCATCAGCGGCAGTATCCATGGAAATAGGGAAGTGTCGGCCGCATGGGCACTAACGAACCAAAGCAGATGGACCCTGGTATACGCAAGCTGATTACCTTCAGCATCATGCTGGCAACCATTATCCAGGTGCTGGATACCACCATTGCCAATGTAGCGCTGCCACACATGATGGGTTCCCTGATGGCAACGCAGGATCAGGTAGCCTGGGTGCTGACCTCGTATATTGTTGCCTCAGCCATCATGACACTGCCCACAGGCTGGCTGGCCGGACGTTACGGTGGCAAAACCGTGCTTCTGGTCAGCGTGAGTGGCTTTACCCTGACTTCCATACTGTGCGGTATGGCAACCACGCTTGATCAAATGGTGATGTTCAGGGTGCTGCAGGGCGTGTTCGGTGCTGCGCTGGTTCCGCTTTCACAGGCCACACTGCTGAATATCAATGAAAGAAAAAATCACGGCAAGGCCATGGCTGTGTGGGGCATGGGCGTGATGATAGGGCCCATTATCGGACCATCCCTGGGTGGTTACCTCACCGAGTACTATTCCTGGCGCTATGTGTTCTACATCAACCTGCCACTTGGCATCATTTCCTTTCTCGGGCTGCTGCTGTATCTCCCGGAAAGCCAGAAGAGTGACAGACCTTTTGACAAGCTGGGTTTTCTTACCCTGAGTCTGTGCATTGCCTGCTTCCAGCTCATCATGGATCGCGGCGAAGGAGAGGGCTGGATGGAGGGTACTGAAATCCAGATCTATCTGGCCGTTCTGCTTTCCTCGCTTTGGATGTACATGGTGCATACGCTGCGAACACCACATCCTTTTCTCTCACCCGGCATGCTGCGCGACAGGAACCTGCAGCTGGGGCTGTTCTTCATCTTTGTGGTGGGGATAGTACTATTGACCACCATGGCACTGCTGCCACCCTACATGCAAAACCTGATGGGCTACAGTGTAATGGATGTGGGGATGATACTGGCACCCCGAGGGCTGGGAACGCTGATGTCCATGACCATAGTCAGCCGGCTTTCGACAAGAGTGGATCAGCGCAATCTCATTCTGCTGGGGCTGGTGCTGACCGCGGTTGCCTTGCAGATGATGTGTGGCTTTACCACCTTCGTGCCGGCAAAGGACATCATCATCAGCGGCATGATCCAGGGCTTTGGTCTGGGCTTTGTCTTCATTCCGCTAAGCACTGCCTCCTACACGACACTGGACATGAAATACCGCGCAGAAGCAGCGAGTCTGTTCAGTCTGGTGCGTAACCTTGGCAGCAGTATCGGGGTGTCTGTGGGTTTCACGATGTTCATCCGCAACACCGCCACCCAGCATGCCTACATGACAGAGGCAATCACGCCGTATTCCACCTGGCTGGATCTGGGCAGCCCGCCTGATGCCTTTTTACCGGGCAGTGGCAGTCTGCTTTCAATAGTAGACATGGAAATCACAAGGCAGGCTATGGCCATTGCCTATATCAACGACTTCAAGATCATGATGTATATCGTTCTGGGAATGATGCCGTTGGTGTTTCTGCTTACCAATACCAAAAAGGCGCTGGCAGCCAGAACGTAGGTGTGCATGCCAGTGCAACCCCGAATATTTTCAAATTCCGGAAGTTGTTCAATCTCTGCGTGTAGGGGCGTGCGCCAGTGCGCCCATCTTCCCGATTCAAATTGGTTTGAATATTTGACCATCGCCGGGTCGACTAACGCCGACTCCTACCTGGCATTGGTCAATGGTGCATAACCCGAAATTTGGCAGGGGCGCAGGTCAGTGCGCCCACTGCACAACAAATTCTATTCCGCCAACGGATCAGGCCGCATCTGGAAGTGGTACACAATGGACGTGGTGCCTGCACCGGTTTCCATATGGAAAGGGGCGCGGCTGCTGTAGGTGGCCCACAGTCCGCGGCCTTTCCAGCCGGCATCCGGATCATCTATGCGTCCGTCCAACCACTTGGTATAGAATCCCAGTGGGTAGGGCACACGCAGCTTCACGAACTCACCATCATTGAGAGCCAGCAGCGCACCGCTCTGGTTGCCGGTATTGATCGGTGTATTCGCACCAAGGCCCAGCGCATCGAACTGGTCTACCCAGGTAAAGTAGCTGCCTTCACTACTGCCTGAGCGTTCAACGCCCCTGAACTGCGGCAGTGGTTCGGGATAGAAGGTCCAGCCTTCAGGGCAGTGTTGTCCCGTGGCTTGTGGGCCATTGAGCGCACCGGTGCACTTGCGACGATCAAAGCTCGCCATGTGGCCACTGGCCAGTGCAACCCATGCCACACCATCACGATCGATATCCATACCGCGCGGTGAGAAGCCTTCGATTGGTTCGCCGGTTTCATCCACTGGTAATTCGTAATATTCGGTGATGGCAGTAGTGGCCGGATCGCTACCGGGTACAAGGCGTGCCACCGCACCAGGGAAACCGAGGATGGAACCCCAGATGGAGCCATCGGGGGCCGGATTTACTGCATAGAAGCCGAAGCCCGGAAATATCTGGGTGTCCTTGTCAGGATCTGGCGTTTCGTTGGCAGAAACATAGTCATCGCGCTGGCCATTTCCATTGGTATCCAGAATGAAGGGCGTCCAGCCCTGCGCTGCCTGGTAATCACCTGTTTCCAGATACTGCTTCGTATTGAGCCAGCCGATAACCTGGCCACCACCACTGGTCCACAGTGTATTGTATTCATCTTCTGCAAACATCAGGTGATGGGTGCCGAAACAGGTGTCGATATGTTTGTATTCGCCTGTTTCCGGCAGATAAAGTCCCAGCTGTCTGCCGCTGTTGCTCATTGGATAGGCCTGGGCTGAAGGATGGTCTGAACCTTCCTGACACCAGGCGGGGTTGTCACGACCACGGACCCGGGCAGTAATCCACACACGGCCTTCTTCATCGAGCATCGGGTTGTGCACATTGGCGCGCGAATCCCAGATGTTTTCTTTACCCCAGTAGGGTGATTCAGCCAGTTGCGGACCGGGAGCAGGACCGGTGCTTTCATCCATCATGGTCAAAGGCACCCTGTCTATGCTGTGGGTAACGGGATCAAGCACGGGCAGGTAGTCGTGACTTTCCTCCAGCGCACCGTAGAGTTTGCCGTCAGCGTTGACTGTAGGGTTGCGGCGGTCAGTTGAAACCACATCGTGCAGATAGGCAGTGGGATCTGCCCAGTCCCACTGGGTGATGACAATGTTGCGTTCAAGACCCTGGGGACGTTCTGGCACCGGGGGCAATTCACCTGCAGCAATGCGATCTGTCCAGTCGCCGAACATTTTCGTCGTACCTTCAAGTCCCATTGAGGTCAGGGTTCGGGTCATGAAGCCTCCAGCCTGTCCGGACTGGATGCGGCGGGCCCATGCGGCATCGCTGCTGTCATAGCCATTGAAAAAGTCGGGAATGGTTCGGGTGGCTTCATTGCCCAGTTGATGGCAAACCACACAACCACCAGAGGTTACCAGTCTGATGTAATCTGCCTGATGCTGAACCAGAGGGCTGATACCGTTACCCAGCGGGCCGGTACCGGGGAACTGGTCTTCTCCGGGAATTTCCATCAACGAGAGCCAGTATCCGGCAGGGTAATAATGCGCAGCGGCTGCTGCATCAGGTGCCACAACTGCAGCCAGATCCAGCTCGCTACCGGGACTTGCAGTGGTTTTGGGGGAGTCAACCAGGCCATAGCCGCGCACCCATACATCGAAACTGGCATCGGGCAGGTCGGGAACAAGGTAGTTGCCATTGTCATCGGTAACCACGATACGGGCAAAACGGGTGGGCAGGTCGTGGGTTTCAGCTATGACCCAAACGCCTGCTTCAGGACCGTTGGCACTGCTTACCTGCCCACGAATGGCATTACTGGCAGCTGTTACAGCCTCGCTCAGTGCTGAGGGCTGCAGGGAGGTCTCTGTGCTTTGCGGGGCAGAAGTCTGTTCCTGACTGCAGGCAGCAAGCGTCAGGCCTGCAAGGAGTACTGAAAAGGGGTATAACGGCTTCATTCTCGATCCCTCTGATAACTTCAAATGTGGTTTTATGTGGCAAGTGGCAGTTACAAGACCGTTTCAGACTAACAAAACGCACCCAACTGCTCAACCGGACAAACCTTGAACTGCCTCAACCACGGTGGGAGAATTCCGGCTATTCAATAACAAGAATAAATTCATTGGCTTGATTAACGAGCCGTGAGCTTCAGTTTTTCCAGGAGAAACCAATGAAACTTCCCGGCAAGCATACTCTTGTCAGAAATGTACTGGCAATTGCCATTTCGTCAGGATTGACAGGCATAGTCCAGGTGCAGGCACATCACAGTGCCGTTGCCTATGATACTGCCACTGAAATCAACATGAGCGGCCTGGTTACCGAGTACAGTTTCCGCAACCCACACGTTTATCTCACCATTCAGCGGCAACTGGAAAACGGGACAACGGTGGAAACGGAAGTGGAAGCCGGAGCCGCTTCAGTAATCGGACCGCTGGGTTTTACCCGTGATGCCGTGAGTGTCGGTGATTTCATCAATGTGGTTGGCAATCCCAGCAAGCGTGATGCCCAGGGGCTGTTGCTTGGCAGGGAGCTCTACAAGGCAGACGGTACCTACTACCCGCTGAATATTTCTTCCAGGGCGGTAAACATGCAGAGTGATGCTGTTGCCACATCGATTGAGGGTACCTGGTTCCCGCCACGCACATCATTCTTCGGCATCCTCGGTGCGGTACGCAACTGGCCACTGACCGAAAAGGGGCAGGCCTATACCGTGAGTATGGGCGATGCGCCCACACCGCAAAAAGACTGCATTCCACTTGGAGAGCCGGCACTATTGGCCTATCCGGTTGCCAATGTCATATCCGTATATGACGACAGGGTTGAAATATTCATCGACTGGCTCGACTCCAATCGCACCATCTGGCTGGACGGGCGTGAGCATCCGCCAGCCAGTGAAACATTCCTGCACGGTCATTCCGTTGGCCATTTCGAGGGTAATGTACTGGTTGCAGACACCACAAATTTCAGTTTCAACCCCATCGGATTTTCAACATTGCTGGCCAGCGGCGAGGGGAAACACCTTGTCGAAAGGTTTGAATTGACTGAAGATGGCAAGCAGATGAGCTATTCAGGTACGGCTACTGACCCTGAATATCTCACTGAAACCGTTGAATTCCGCATCATGCTGGAATACCGGCCAGAGATGGAAGTGTCCAACGAGGTTTGTGACCAGGAAGCAGCCAATCGGTTTCTGGACGACTGACAAGCGGCAGGGCAGGGCAACACAGTTGCTGCTTGACTCTTGTCGTATATAACAACAGCGAAAGGGGGAAACATGAGCCGTAGAACATTTTTGTCTTTGATACTGGTTGTGTTTCCTGCCGCTTTGCTGGCGCAGGCGCCTGCACCCAATCCGGATGCGCCCATGTACCGGCAAACCGGAGAGCAGTACCGGGCTTACGAATTTCCCGGCACAGGTGAACCCATCCCCTACAGGCTGTTCGTGCCGGAAAACTGGACCCCCGACCAGCAACTGCCCGTGCTGATCACCCTGCGAGCAGGCCCCAGCATCAACAACAATCACAGGCCACCCAATTCACTGGTTAGTGAAGCGCGTGCTCGCGGCTATATCGTGATTTCGCCACTCGGTTACCGTGGTTTGGCCCAGCCTTACTATGGCAGCAGATATCCGGTCATACGGCCCAACGGTCCATCTGTACCTGCAGCTGGCTGGAGTGAGGAAGAAGATGCAAGAGCGCATGCAGATGTGATGAACGTGCTGGCCATTGTGGCACAGGAATACAATGCCGATCTGGATCGTGTATTCATCCATGGCCAGAATCCTTCAGGCTCCGCTGCACTGCATTTTGTGGCGGAATATCCGGACCAGTTTGCCGGTGCCATTATCAGCAGTGGCCCCATCGTTACCACCAACTATCCTTTCGGCAAACTGCAGGGCAAGGTCAGCCTGTTCGTCCTGCATGGCGATCAGGACACAAGCAACCCCATTGCGGCATCAAGGGAAATGACGGCCACTTTCCAGGCAAACGGCATTGAGGCCGAGTTCGTGGAAGTGCCAGGCGGGGAACATCTCACTGCCTATATGCTGATTCCTGACCAGATATTTGATTTCATGGATGAACGCTGAGAGATCGAAAGGGACACCCGCCAGACAGATTTGAAGACGAGCCCCGAGGTGTTGCGGGTTCGCTCGCAGGCTCCTCACTCCGAACACCTCGTTGCTCTGTCAATTGCAATGGTCTTGGTTGTCCCTATTCAGTAGTCTCTTCAGTATTTTGATTTTGCAATTGCTGATTTCGAATCGGCAAAAAAAAGCCCCGCATTGCAGGGCTTTGTGTTTGGCGGATCGGCAGAACCTTATTCGTAATCGGCCGGATCGTAGTTGTGCCAATTGTCGTAGTCGGGAGGATTGATCCTGCCTTCGAACAGGCTCTTGTTGTTTTCCTCACAGGAATACTCGATCAGCTCGAAATCCTCCTGCAATGTGAACACGCGTCTGTTGGTGAAAGGTTCGGTGTAGTAGATCGGATCATCAACGGTTACTTCATAATCCATTGTGGTTGCATCACGACGCGTGTACTTCTCGATTACCGTGAGTTTGTGGCTATGGGGATGACCCAGGGTATCGAGACGGGTTTTGCCGTTGAAGTTCGAAGTGGTCAGTACCAGCGTATCACCTTCCCAGTCAGCAACAGTGCTGCCAAACCAGGTGGGGATGCCGGGATCATGGTCTTCGCCATCCAGATTTATAACCTTGAACCAGGTGTTCTGTTCGTAGAGCAGAGCAAAGTGAGTGTCGGTCTGCATGAACTGGATGGGGTCGGGTGAGTTCATGGCTCGCATCAGGCCGAAAGGCATGCAGGAACCAGTGTAGTCCCCTTCGGATGCATTGTAGTTTTCAAAATTTTCACGACCAAGCGCAGAAAAAGGCAGCTCGCCAGGGCCGAACTGGTTGCGGTCGTTGCTGCGGGCCATGTCAGGCACATAGGGACGTGCCCAGATACCGTTCAGATCGGGTTTTCCGTTGGAGAGTCTAGGGACATCATTTGCCGCATGGGCGGCAAAGGTAAAGGCCAGGAGCAGGGCGCCGGCCAGTTTTGCTTTACAGAATTTCATGCTTGCTTCCTCTGGAACTTGTCGGTTGGTACTGCAGGCCGGATGTAATTATTGTTCGCGACGGCCTGAAAAGATTCTGGTGCCATCCTCAAGTGCAATGTTCGGGGTGTAACAGGTGTTTGAACTGTCACGCGCCGGATTGGCATTGTCGAATACCACGACACTGCCTATAACCAGATCTTCTTTCTTCCAGCCGGCACGAAGCAGGCGGTTCGGATTGGTGCCGGTGGTGCACTGCCATTTTTCAACCTGGCCATTGGCATTGGTTACATCAAAGTAGTACCACAGATGCGGATTGGCCCAATCAAAAGCGGTGAGAACACCCTTGAGCTGAATGGTGACTTCCTGGTCGAATTCGCCGGCTATGGAATGATGCGCATTGGCCTGCAGCAAAGGCAGACAGGCCAGTGCAGCTGCAGCGCATGCTGTCATTTTCAATTTGTTGTATTTCATATTGCTACCCCCTTTTGGAATTGTCTGCTTACTGATTGCCCGAGCGCGTGAAAATCGGCGTACCATCATCCATCGTCAAGGCACGGGTAGAGCAGGTGTTGGATCCATCTCGTGCAGGATTCACATTACTGCGGATTACCGTTCCTATGGGCAGATCGTCCTTGCTCCAGCCTGCGCGAATCAGCTGATTGGGCGAGCCCAGCTCACACTGCCATTTTTCAACACTGCCATCTTCCTTGGTCACGTCCATATACAGCCAGATGTGGGGATTGAACCACTCAACCTGGGTGATAGTGCCCCTTATGGCAAAGCTCACGGAGGTGTCGAATTCACCAACAAGGCTGTGATGGGCATTTGCCGGGCTGATGCCCAGTAGCACGGTTGTGCTGAATATAGCGGTGAGCATGTTACGGATTTTGTGGTTCATGTATTCCTCCGAAATGAATCAGTATCCGGGATTGGTACTATTATGCTTTATTACCCGATTAAAGCGAATAGATGTTGATATTGATCAACCAATACGCCGAACCAGTCGGTCTGGATGCTGGCATGCAAATAGGGATTGTTGTCGCCATACCCTTACTCTATTATTTTGCCGGCTCATCACTGCCGCAGTATTTGCTTTTTTTTTCCGGCTTGAGTGGCATATTCCAATTATCATAATTTCCATAATACAGAGGGGACCATGACCAGATTACTGCAACGTGTTGCTATTACCTTGATGCTTACCTGCATTTCTTCAGTGGTGCTTGCCGCCGCTGCAGGTGCTCCCAGAGGCCCCGCGCCGCGTCCGGGGCTGTTTTTCGAGGAAACCTGGCAGCAGGTTCCCGGTGGCGGAGAGCAGCCAATATCCCAGGCTCATGTGGCCAATCCAAAACTCACTGTGGCTACTTATGGCCCCCTGCATGAAGAATTGCAGATGAATGGCATTGCCCCTGGCGACCCCGGCTATGATGCCAATCCGATCCACACATGGTCCGGGCTTTGTGGGGCAGGTTGCACCTTTTCGCTGAAACACCAGGATGCCTATGCCGACCTCACGGGTGCTGCCCGCATCATGGTGCAGAGCAAGACTTCCGGTTTCCACAAGATCCGTCCTTTCATCAAGCTGGCTGATGGCAGCACATATGTTGGCGATTATGAAATTGGCCAGACCAACGATTTTCTTTTCCAGGAGTTTCGTATCCAGGAAGTTAACTGGATAACCTTCGATACCGAAAAGGGTGTGACCCGCGGTGTGATCATGGAAGATCTGGACTTGAGCAGGGTGGATGAAATCGGCTTTACCGATCTGCAGCCCGGCGCAGATCATGGCAATGGCGGCTGGTCTGACGTGGCTGTGATCCGGGTGTATGCCAACGCGGTACCTCGTTGACCAAATCCACAATTGGATTTATTGATCGATCCAAAGGATGTTGACGATCAGCGAATTGCGCTTGTGGGACGCCACAAGTACATCCCTGTAGGCTCGGCGCAGGCCATTCATGGCCTGCGACGCCCACTTCGCGCAATTTCACCGATCGTCCAAAGGTCTGGTTTGAATTTCAGCATTGCCTAGAATGCAGCTTGGCATTATTGGGGCTGAGACCGTCTGCGGCTTTTGACATCAGCGAGCTTCCTGCCAGAATTACGCCAAAGTCATTTTTAAAGTTGAAGAATATACGATGAATCTGCTTCTGAAAGTTTTACCCCTTGCCCTTGTGCTGTGCTCATTTGCGAATGCACAGGATATTGGAGAACAGCTTTTCAACGAGCGTTGTGCTGCCTGCCATCTCAACCCCGATCCGGAAGTAAATGCACATGCGCCCAGTCGGGAAGACATGGCGCGATTTACGCCCAATTCGGTTTATGCCGCAGTGACAGACGGTCTGATGCGATTACAGGCAACCGGCATAGCGGATGAAGGTTTGCGAGCGCTTGCGATATATCTCACGGGTGGGGAAGTCAGCGATATCCAGCTTGAGATAACAGCCAATCTCTGTGAGGAAAATCCACCTCTGCTCAACCCGGCCCTGCATCCCCAGTGGAATGGTTGGGGTCCGGATACCACCAACAGCCGCTTTGCCCGTGATGGTGGCGTAACCGGTGATGATGTACCAAAACTTCGTCTGAAATGGGCCTATGGCTTGCCCGGTGAAAGTCAGCCACGCGCCCAGCCTGCTGTTGTGGGCAACAGGGTCTATGTCGGAAATCGTGCAGGCGCTCTCTATTCAGTAGATGCCGAAAGCGGCTGTACCTACTGGAGCTACCTGCCGCGCTCGGGTATTCGTAGTGCATTGAGCGTTGGTCCTGTGATGCTGGCCGATGGCACCGAAGGACAGGCAGTCTATTTTGTCGACATCCTGGCCAATGCCTATGCCATCAATGCCCATACTGGCGAACCGATCTGGGTTCGACAGGTTGAAAGTCATCCGGCTGTTCGTGGTACAGGTTCCGCAACCTTGCATGATGGTGTGCTGTACGTACCGATGACAGGTGTAACTGAAGAGAATACAGCGTCGAATCCCGATTATTCCTGCTGTACTTTCCGCGGCAGTCTAAGCGCCTTTGATGCCAACAGCGGTGATCTGATCTGGAAATATTTCACAGTGCCCGAGCCTCGGTTCAGAGGCAGGAGCAGCAACGGTGTTGATCTGTTCGGCCCTGCGGGCGCCGGTATCTGGAGTGCACCAACCATAGATGAAGTGCGCAACCTTGTTTATGTGGCAACCGGCAACGCTTATGCCGATCCTGCACCGCCAACAGCAAATGCGGTACTTGCCATTGATATATCCAGCGGTGAACTGGTGTGGGCCAGTCAGCTTACGCCGAATGATGCCTGGATAGGCGGTTGTCCGCGCGATTCCGAAAATCCCAACTGTCCGGATGATGTAGGACCGGATTTCGACTTTTCCGCTTCCCCGATCCTGACTGCCACTCCATCGGGCCGACAGGTGTTGATGATCCCGCAGAAATCCGGCCTGGCCTATGCATTGGATCCCAACCGGCAGGGTGAGGTGATCTGGCAGTATCGAGCAGGTCCAGGCAGCGCGATAGGTGGTGTATGGGGAGCTGCAGTTGCCGATGGCAATGCCTATGTTGCTGTAGGGGGATACCAGTTCGAGGAACGTGGCGGCATTCATGCCATTGATATAGAGACTGGCGAAAGACGCTGGTACACGCCTCCTTCCGATCTGCTTTGCGAAGCGGGCAGGGGCTGCAGCCAGAGTCAGTCTGCTGCGGTTACTGCAATTCCGGGTGCAGTATTTTCAGGCTCTGCAGACGGCGGCATGCGGGTCTACGACAGTGAAACCGGCGAAATAATCTGGACCTACGATGCCAACCGCAGTTTCGACACAGTCAATGCTGTAGAAGCGAATGGCGCATCATTTGATGGTGCAGGACCTGTGGTTGCCGGCGGCATGGTCTATTTTCTGGCAGGCAGTGGCGGTTTTGTTGGTCGCCCGGGTAATGTGCTGCTGGCCTTTGAAATTGGTGACTGAAAAAAGTCACCGCCTTCAAAACTGGCAGTATCAGGGCCTTTTCCAGATTGCAGGGCTTTCAAAAGAATAGCGATACAGCACATGTTCTGCCGGGCTAAGCACGACCAGTGCCAGGGTCAATTGCAGCAATGTCATGTAGCTGCCATTACTGCTGAAGAACCACCATCCCAGCATGATCATCAGGATGGCACTGCCCAGCATCAGCAACTTGAACATCATGCGCCAGATATGGGGCGTGAGCAGTCCCTTGCCAGAACTGTAGCCTGCAATGCCGATTACGATGATCGTGGCGATCATTGGAGGAAAATAACGGCTTGCCAGAGAGCCACTGTCGCTCAGCAACAAACGAAAGAGCTGACCATAACCCAACAGTAACAACAGGCATGAATAGGCCAGCCAGAAATGCTTGCGAAGTAGTTGCATCATCTGCACAGTTCTGGCTTACCTGATATGCCGCAGCTTTTCGATTTCATCGGATAGCGAACTGCTTTTGTGGTTGTCGATCACGATCTTTTCGAGCGTCTGTATTCTTTCTTTCAGTGCACTGATCTTTTCATCCCGCTCAACCATTGCCTTGTCCAGCAGTTTCCGGAACATGGGCGGGATTTCCATGTTCTCCGGATCACTGTGCCAGCCTGAACGATGGAAAGGTCCGCCTATGCCATGCTTTGCCCGGACTATTGAAACAACAGCCCAGGCAACAAAAAAGGCAACCGGGATAATGTAGGGTGAATCAAACATAAGAATGCTCCACTGTTCATAGTTGTTATGTGGCAAGTCTGCATACTGCTTTATCTGCTACAGTATTGCACGGTGCATGCCAGAGTCTATGAATCGCAATAAATATATGACTTATAAGAAAAAATATTGAATCTGCCTGTGCATGCCTGCCAATAGCAGCTCTCTGATAACCAACCTTTGGTCATTCAGACCAATTCAGGACTTGTTGAGGACAGGGCCGGTCAGCAACCAGTTTTCTCCGGTAGTCATGACATCAAGATTGCCACTCAATATCACAACATCACCATGAGCCAGAACGAAACCGGCTAGAGCTGGTCCGCTGATAATTTCGTCCTTGTGGTGGATTTCCTGGATGACCAGTTTGTCAGGGAGCACCAGATCAGAAGCCTCTTTACCGCAGGCCCAGGCATCACCTGCCATCACCACAGCATGCAGTGTCTTGCCTTCGGGATTCTTGCGCATGGTCAGGTTCATGCGTTCACCATGATAGAAACCCTGCAACATCTTGTATCGCCCCGCGCGCGCTTCATCCACCAGACGCTGCACTTCCACAGTTGGCGTTCGCAGCAGGATCAGTGCATGAGAGGCGAGGGTAAGACTTGCTTCATGGGTTTCAGGTATTACTCTTGTGGCGCCCAGCTGCATCAGTTCTTCGAGATGCACATCATCCCTTGTGCGGGCCAGCACCGGCACTGCCGGTGCAAGTTCGCGTGTGTGGGCCAGTACACGTCGTGTGTCTTCTATTGAATCAAAGCAGATGATGACCATACGGGCATTCTCGATGCCGGCAGCCTTGAGTATGTCCCTGCGTGTGGTCAAACCATAATAGACAGGCTCTCCTGCAATAGCACATTCGGAAACACGTACAACATCCGAATCTAGTACCAGATAGTCGATGGCTTCTCGTTTGAGAAAGCGCGCAACTGTTTGTCCGACTCTGCCATAGCCAAGAATCAGCACATGCCCCTGTTTGTGCAGATCAGGTAATTCGGTGACTTCTGCAATCGGCGCCAGAGCGGCTTTGCCAATACGCATCCAGGCAGTGTTGAGAAGTGATGGGCCGTGGCGAATGATTACCGGTGTCAGCATCATGCTGACGATGGTGACTGAAATCATGAAAGCTGCCACATCACCCGGCACGAGGTTGGCGCTGACTGCGAGTGCAAGAAACGCAAACAGGAATTCTCCGCCCTGTGCCAGTGCCAGACCTGCCGGAATGGCAGCCCGCCAGGATTCGCCGAAAATTCTGGCAATGGCAGTGATGGCAATGGCCTTGCCGATAATGAGTGCTAATCCGGTCAGTACGATCCTGGGCCAGTAATTGAGCAACAGATCAATATCAATGAGCATGCCAATGGTAATGAAAAACAGCCCCAGCAGAAAATCGCGGAACGGGCGTATGTCTGCTTCAAGTTGATGACGGAATCTGGATTCGCCCAGCATCATGCCTGCCAGAAAGGCACCCAACTCCATACTGAGGCCAATTATGGATGTCAGTGTCCCGCAAAGCAGCACGATAACCAGCGCAGTGAGTACAAGCAGTTCATCTGATTTGTGACTGGCGACCTCCTGCAGTATCCGCGGCAACAGGAATCTTGCTGCCAGATAAAATGCAACAAGCAACCCCATGGTGCCGACAATCGAGTACAACAGGCTTTGTGCAGAAGCGTTGCTTTCCTGACCAGCCATCAGCGGTACGGCAATCAAAAGCAAAACAGCAACAAGGTCCTGCAGCAAAAGAATGCCGATGGCAATTTCACCATGTCGGGTTGCCAGCTGGCCCAAACCGGTGAGTTCGCGTGAAACGATGGCCGTGGATGAAAGTGAGAGGCCGGTTGCAATGAGCATGGCTGTAGTGAAGGGCAGGCCCCAAAGATAAAGGGGGATGGTAATGCAAACGCTGCAGATCACCACCTGACTTATGCCCAGGCGCAGCACGATTTTTCTGAGCGCTATCAGTCGGGGTAGCGAAAACTCGAGCCCCAGCAGGAAAAGCAGAAAGCTCAGGCCAAGCGAGGCGATGGCAGCCAGTTCGGTATCGTCAGTTACCAGTCCAAGGCCATAGGGACCATAGATGGCACCGGTCACGATAAAGGCAAGCAGTGCTGCAAGCCGCAATCTGTGGAACAGGATCAGTAAAGTGGTTGCGGTGCCCAGCAACAACAGCAGATCCATGAAAAGCGTGCCTGATTCGCCGTGCACTACAAAGGTCCTTAATTACTACCTGGAAAGGATGGGGAATATACAGTCTATGCCAATCAGGTTCCGTTAACAAAGAACACTGCTGAATCACCAGGGGTTTGTTTGCGCTGCAGTGTTGACCCGTGAGGACAAGCCGGTGACCATAGCAATGTTGTGTCAGTAGCTACAGGAACAGCACATTTATGGGGCAGGAAATTGATACCAGTAAATTCACGTCAGAGGATTTTGCCTGTTTCATGGCACATCTGGAGTCGGAAACAGCCTTGCTGGAACAGATGTTTGCCCAGTCGAAATTCAGCAGCAAGGAGCCGGTGGGTGGTTTTGAAGTTGAAGCCTGGCTGGTGGATGGAGAAGGTCGGGCAGACCCCTGTAATGACAGTTTTCTGCAGAAGCTCAATGACCCTCTTGTTGTACCTGAACTTGCTTCCTTCAATTTCGAATTGAATATAGCACCTGGCAAACTTCAGCATGATGTATTGAGCCGAATGGAAGAGGGGCTTACCAGCACCTGGAAACACTGCCAGACTACAGCAGCAGCAATAAACAGACAGATAGTCATGGCAGGTATCCTGCCGAGTGTGACTGAAGAACAACTTACACTCACCAACATGACACGTTCGAACCGCTATCAGGCCCTGAACGAACAGGTATTCAGATTGCGCAACGGACTCCCCATCAATCTGCATATAGTCGGACGTGAAACGCTCAAGACCCAGCACTTCGATGTGATGCTGGAAGCGGGCACAACTTCATTCCAGATACATTTGCAGACACCCTTCAATCAGGCAGCAGCAGCCTTCAACAAGGCTCTGCTTTACTCGGCACCAATGGTAGCGGTCAGCGCCAATTCCCCATTTTTGTTCGGTAATATGTTGTGGGAGGAAACACGTATTCCCCTGTTCGAGCAGGCAGTGGAATGCGGAGAACTGGCACATCGGCGTGTAACCTTCGGGGATGACTACATTCATGAATCCCTGATGGAATGTTTCCGGGACTATATTTGCAGTTACCCGGTACTGGTTCCCTTTGCTGCCAATGAGGCTCCTGAGAAGCTGGCACACCTGCGCTTTCATAATGGCACCATCTGGCGCTGGAACAGACCCCTGATAGGTTTTGATGATGATGGTTCACAGCATGTGCGCCTGGAACACAGAGTGGTGCCTTCGGGGCCTAGCATTGCCGACAGTATTGCCAACGCTGCTCTGTCCTGGGGTTTGATGTACAGCGAAGATCCGGACCATGCCAACCTGCTGGAGAAGTTTCCCTTTGCTACGGTAAGACAGAATTTCTATGCCTGTGCCCGGGATGGTTTCAATGCAAGGGTTGACTGGCCGAATTCTGCCCTTACAGATATCAGGGAATTGTTACTGAACCTGTTATTGCCCAAGGCTGCTCTGGGCCTGGAGAAACTCGGTATCGTGGCGGAGGACAGCAAACGGTATCTGGGTATTATTCGCCAGCGAGTGGAGTCCGGACAAAACGGCGCCCAGTGGCAGCGCAGCTGGGCAGAGGTTAATGGCAGAAACATGCCGGCACTCACGCTTGAATATCTGCAGAGGCAGAACAGCGGGTTGCCTGTAGGGCAATGGCGGATTTGAATATTCCATGAGCAAGACGACCAAACCCGATAGCGTAACGCCTTACAGACTGGATGCACTTTCTGACGAGTTGCTGGCACTTCCTTCTCATCAACTGCACAAGGTGCTGAACGGACCAACGCTAGTTACCCTTCAGGGCATCAGGTCCGAGCCATTGTTCCTGACAGTACTGTTGCATGGGAATGAGGATACCGGCTGGCGTGTAGTACAGAATCTGCTGGCGCAATACGGCAAGCAGAAGTTGCCCCGCACACTCATGCTGTTCATCGGCAATGTCCGGGCTGCGCGTTATCGCAAGCGCAAACTGCAGTCACAACCCGATTTCAACAGAATCTGGGACGGTGGAGATGAGGCAGAGGTTGCTGTAATCGCAGAAGTTGTCAAAGAGGCAACAAGGCACCGCCTGTTTGCGAGTATCGACATTCACAACAACAGTGGCCTCAATCCGCACTATGCCTGTATCAACAGGCTGGCACCGGAGTTTCTTTACATGGCGCGCAAATTTTCCCGGTCGGTGGTTTATTTTGTCAGGCCACGAGGCGTCCAGAGCATTACTTTTTCCGGACTCTGTCCGGCTGTGACACTGGAATGTGGCCAGCCCGGTGATGAATACGGGGTGCAGCGCGCTACCCGTTTTGTGGATGAAATGCTCAAACTGGAGCATTTTCCGGAACATGCACCAGATGCCGGAGACATTGATCTTTTCCATACGGTCGCAACGGTAAAGATTCCGCATGAAAGAGTAATCAGCTTTGATGGCAGTGCAGCGCAGGTATCTTTTATTCCCGGACTGGAAACACTGAACTTCGAAGAAATACCCGCTGATACGATTATCGCCACACTTGCCGACGGCTTCAGCGACACGAATCCGCCATTCCATGTATGGGCAGAGTCTGGAGAAGATATATTCGGAGAAGTCTTTGGATGTGAAGGGGGGCGTTTGCTTACCAGGCGAGCCCTGATCCCCTCCATGCTAACCACCAGCATTCCCATCGTCAGGCAGGACTGCCTTTGCTATCTGATGGAACCTTACCAGATTGCCTGGGGTGAGAAGACTGTTCACGATACCAGACACGCCTGGCGGGCAGCTAACTGAGTACCAGCCTTAAGTACTTATGGCAGCTGATGTCATGCCACCGTAATTTTTTTTTATCCGGGGCACTTCCGTATGCGGCAAGAGTGCTGATCCGGGCCTTTCCGGGATTTCTGGCAGTATTCACGGGTCTCAAATACCCAAACCAGTACATTGTTGATGGCTGGCTTTCGTGGCAAACAGCATGAGATTACGGTAAGATGCGGGCCTTGTTGACCTGCTGAGCACATGCAGCCCCAAAGGGTTGCGGGCAAGGCAAAACTGCAGCAAGCGCTGCAACATATATTGAAGATTTAGACCGAGGTCGGTTGCAAGCCGGCCTCAATGGGGGAAAGCGTGGAATCCGGACAGCTTCTGTCAGATGCAATGACACTGATGGTGCTGGGTATGGGAACCGTATTCGTGTTCCTGACCATACTGGTGTATGTGACAGCATCCATGTCAGCACTGGTAAAAAAATATTCGCCTGTGCAGGTAACACCCCAGCGAATACCCGGACCATCAGCACCGCCGGAGGACACAACCCTTCTGGCTGTCATCGCAGCGGCAATTCATGCCCATCGCACCCGAAAGTAGCGCCATATTCTCAAGTCAAAGACAAAACAATGACTAGTGAATGACAAGAGAATCTTGTCGGCGCGGATCAACCAGCAATTATTGATTAGGGTAGTTCCATGATTCAGGATCGTAAGCCGGTTCAGATAACCGAAGTGGTGCTGCGAGATGCGCACCAGAGTCTTTTTGCCACGCGTCTTCGTCTGGAAGACATGCTCCCCATAGCCGAGAAAATCGACAAGGTGGGTTTCTGGTCCGTGGAATCCTGGGGAGGGGCTACCTATGACGCCTGTATCCGCTACCTGGGTGAAGATCCGTGGTTTCGACTGCGTGAACTGAAAAAAGCCATACCCAACACCAGGCACCAGATGTTGCTGCGTTCGCAGAACCTGCTGGGGTATCGCCACTATGCTGACGATGTGGCACGCAAATTCTGCGAACGTGCTGTTAC
Organism: Gammaproteobacteria bacterium; assembly: GCA_030831125.1. Classification (GTDB taxonomy): domain Bacteria; phylum Pseudomonadota; class Gammaproteobacteria; order Pseudomonadales; family Pseudohongiellaceae; genus CAILUG01. Next base: position 357 of record JAURLQ010000150.1, on the reverse strand, counting down.
CAATGGCATGGATGTTTTCCGCATCTTTGATGCCATGAACGACCCCCGTAATTTCGAAACCTGCATCAAGGCCGTACGCGAAGCAGGCGGTCATGCCCAGGGTACGCTGTCCTATACCACCAGTCCGGTGCATGACATTGAAACCTGGATGGCCCTTGCCCACCAGCTGGCTGACATGGGTGCTGATTCAATCTGTATCAAGGACATGGCCGGCCTGCTAAAGCCCTATGAGGCATTCGAGATGGTCAGCAGGCTGAAAAAGGAATTGTCGCTGCCAATCCATATGCATTGCCATGCCACTACAGGTTTCTCGGTTCCCACCCTCGTGAAGGCCATTGAAGCGAACATCGACAATGT
>JAURLQ010000149.1 GCA_030831125.1 Gammaproteobacteria bacterium | reverse complement strand
TCATTGCTTTGCGTGTGGTGCAGCCACTTTCGGCCATGCCGAATGGCTGGACCAGGTTTACGGCGTGTCGAAGAAACAATTACAGGAAGCTGCCAAATTCAAAAATACCGGAAAATTCCAGAAGACAAACCCTACTTTCATTCCACTTCGCTACTGAACAAGAAAAACAGCGAATTGGCTATATTTCTGATTCAAGAAATGCAGCAAGCTCAGGATAAAGTTCTTCCTGCTCACCACCAGCCTGCGCCATTGCAGAGTCCATCGGTGTCTTGCCATAGAAATCTGTTACATCAACCCTGGCGCCATGCTCCACCAGATACTGCGCCACCTTCATCCAGCCCCATTTGCCCGGACCATAGATCGCGGTCTGTCCCTGCCGGTTGGTGATCGACGCATGTCGTGGCCACTGTGCCGTAATGCTTGTTGTATCCTCGATAACAGCATTGATGTCTGCACCTGCAGCAAGCAGTACATCCAGCGTGTCAATAACCAGATCTTCGATATTTTTTTCATACCAGACACTGCCATCGCTGAGCATGCCCCGGGGTGTTGCAATGCCTGATACCGCTATAAGGGGAGTAATACCAAAAATATTCGGCATGTCGACCGACGCCCCATGATCAAGCAACAACTTTGCAGCTTCTGCATCATGCCCTACCGCCGCCCGCAGCAATGGTGTCGTTCCGGTTGAAAGCAATTCGTCAGAATAACGGCCATTACCACCACCAGGCCCCGGACGGTGAAAATTCATCTGGGCGTCAACATACGCGCCCATGTCCAGCAATCTCTTTGCCAGTGCCAGAGCAAGATCTTTTCTGGCACGATCCAGGCGCTGACCTCTTGATTCTATGGAGCGCACATCAACAGCCATATACAGCGGCGTTCTGCCCCACCAGTCAAACGCATGCGGACTGGCGCCATTGTCGAGCAGAAAATTTGCAATGCCGAACTCGAAACTTTCGATGGCTGTAATCAGTGGCGTTACACCTTCAGGTGATGGCAGGTTGGGGTCGGCGCCAGCTTCGACAATGGCGCTTACGCAACGGATGCAGCCACTGCCAGCTGCGTAAAGCAATGGAGTAAGTCCGCCGGCAGGCCGATACTGGCCCCGCGGTTCTGAAGTCATCTGGCTGGACCAGTCAAAATGCGTCGCGCGATGATGTACATCAGCTCCGCTTTCTATCAGAAATTCCGCCATTTCAGGATGATTGCGTGCCACAGCCCAGATGAGGGCAGACTGTCCGGTCCATTGTTCAACTGCATTCACATCCGCTCCCTTGTTCACCAGAGCCCGGGCTATTTCAACCGAGCCGTTGAGAGCAGCCAGCATCAGTGGGGTCTGTCCATCCGGATTGGAAATATCAGGATCTGCACCAGCATTCAGCAACTGGTTGACCAACTCCAGATTGCCAAGACGAGCTGCTTCCAGCAAAGGAGCGGTACCATAATTGTTGGCTATGTCAGGATCTGCCTCCCTTCTCAACAAGGTTCCCACAAGCTCTTCTTCCACCTGATATACCGCCCACAACAACGCAGTGGTGCCATCATTCTGGGGCTGGTTCACATTGGCACCAGACTGCAGCAGAGCCTGTGCTCCCCGGATATCACCCTGTTCAACAAGGTCAGCCAGTGGTGACTCAGCGCGTGCCAGTTGCGCTGCAAACAGCAGCCCAAACAGCAGGTATCCATGTAATTTGCAAATCATGTGAAGCATGCTCATTCCGGATCAGAGAATATCGGGTGCCAGATTGTAATGGTGAGCCCAGAGCCCCTTGTATGCGGCATACAGGAAGCGCTGCGGGTCCTGCCAGGTTCTGCCGAGTCCTTCCAGTGCCCCTTCCCCGACCATACACTCGGCACTACAGCCGGAGCGGATCAGGTCATTGAGACGCTGGTAGAGCTCATGGGTGAGATCCCGTTCAGCCACGAGTTCGGCTTTGGACATGACCCTGCCCTGCGCCGGCACTATCAGTGTGTCGTCATCAGCCAGGTTTACCAGGATATCCAGAGAGTCTGCACGCCCGCCTATCCAGCCACCACCATACCAGTCGAGCTCAATGTCAGAGTCGGGTGCCACTGCGGCCCCGGCTGCCAACACATTGGCACCGCGGAAATGGATGTAGATATCAGCATCAGTGTGGGCCTGCACAAGTGGCCCCCAGGCAATTTCTTCATTACCAATCTGCGCTGTACCAACTTCGCTGATTTTCCTTGTAGGCAAGGCAGCCCGGGGCAAGGCCTTGTGATAGCGGGATTCATGCGGCAGATAGTATTCGGTTGCAAGATGGTGCCAGGTTTTATGATGGGCAATAATTTGCGCCCCGCTCTGGCCAATGATTTCGTTTGCGCCGCAATGGTCTGCATGCCAGTGGGTATTGAAAAGGGTATGCACCTTGCCATTGCCGATTCCCGAAAGCGTATCCATCAGGGTACTGCTGTAAGCCGGCGTACCACTGTCGACCAGCACCAGCCCCGCACCGGTATTGCAAACCAGCACATTGGTGCCACCGGCATCAAGTACCGACACAGCTCCCCTTACGGTTGCTGGTGCAGCTGTCTGGGCCAGCACTCTTGTGGTAAAACCCGGCAAGGCCAGGGCCGCCATACTGCCAAGTGAGTAACGAAGGAGCGCTCTGCGATTGCAGGTACTATTCATGTCGAATTTCCTTCACATGCCGAATTTCCATAACATGTCGAATATCCATCAAGCCGCCTTCAAACACCGGCAATAATGCCGGTGCTGTCTGCAAATTTGTCAGCTTCAATACCCACCTTGTTGAGTATGGTCAGATGCAGGTTGGCCAAAGGTGTGCGTTCAGGGAGCTCGATATGCTGACCGCCACGTTTGAGAGTGCCGCAACCACCACCCATCAAAAGGTTGGGTACCGGATAGTTGTCGTGCTTGTCGCTGTTGCTCATGTTGGAACCGTACATGAAGATGGAATTGTCCAGCAGCGTGCCATCGCCATGAGGCGTTGCCGCCATCTTGTCAAGAAAGTCGACAAAGCGCTCCATGTGCCAGGTCTGGATTTTTGCAACACGCTCAAGACGGCCACGATCGTCGGCGTGGTGTGAAACCGGATGGAAGGCATCTGGCACACCAATATGGTTGTAGGTGCGGTTGGTGCCTTCTGAAACCATCATGTAGGAAATTACGCGAGTCAGGTCGGCCTGATAGGCAATAGCCACCAGATCAAACATGAGTCTTACCTGCTCGTCGAAATCGTCCAGTTCACCGATTGGTGCTCCGGGTACATCAATGCCGGCAAGATCCCGCGAAGCAGCTTTTTCCACGCGACGTTCAATTTCCCTGACTGTATCCAGATAACCTTCAAGTATCTGGCGATCGCCTGCACCAAGCTGCTTCTGCAGCGATTTTGTGCTTTCAGCAACCATGTCGAGCAAACGGGCTTCCTGCTGGTTGATTGAAGTGCGCTCTTCTGCAGAGTCACCTTCCCCGAAGAGCTGCAGGTACAGTTTTCGCGGGTTGTATTCCATGGGCAACGGAGAACTCTCGTTGGCAAAAGACAGTGTTGAGCTGTAATAGCAGCCGGGGCCATTGCATGCCGCACTCTGGATGGTGGTTTCAGAAGCAACCTGCAGGGAAGGCAGCGTAGTTTCCTGTCCGATATGGTCAACAATTACCTGATCGAGGGTCCTGGCCATGCTGGCCCCTGAGGCTCCTTCCGGCGGTCTGATACCACTGAGCCAGGTGGCCGGATTGAGTGTATGCACTGAACCCTTGCTGGCTTCATTGAGCAGGTTGCCGAATGAATTCAGATAGCTTTTATAGGGTTCGAGTGGCTTCATGATCTGGTTGAGTTCCAGGGTATTGCCTGCACCAACCTTCGGATGCCAGCGATCCATTTCGGCACCGTGAGCTGTGTTGTGCATTACTGCCCCGTGAGGAATATAGAAAAAGCCCACACGCATGGTTGGCGCGGCTGCAGTCTGGGAAAGCGCTGTACCTGCCGGAATCATGGCGCTGAGCAGCGGCAGGCCAATGGAAGCACCGGCTCCCCTGAGTACCGCCCTGCGTGACAGATGTTTTCTGGTCAAGAACATTTCCATTCTCCTGCAGGTCAACAACCTGCTTTTTTGCCTGCTAACAAATTAATCAAAATTCTATTCAAAAATTCGTGATATGACTTTGTTTTGATATCGTCAATTCAGTTTCTACGATGATTCACAGTAATAGCTTCGCGACACGCCGTGAACCCATCCATGGGGGCTCGACTGCGGCATCCATGCCGCAGACGGTCGATTCATCTATCACTGCAAATCATCATCAAGTGCAGCGCCAGATTCAAACCAGAGTACTGATCACCTTTTTCTTGATTCATTCAGTTACTGCAGCCACTGCTTCATGCAGCACTTCTTCCTGTGCCTGGAACCTGAACGCATCACTGTTGATGATGCCCATGACCAGATCGTACAGGTGGTAATCACCTGCTTCCGCGTTTTTGACGATTTCACGTACCTGGGGCATATCAAAATACTCCAGTTCCCTTGAAAGGGCATACATCATCATTTTGGCAGTGAAAGTCCTGACAAATTTTTCCGGCTTGCTGGTCAGCGCATTGCGCAGGTCTACCGGACCGTCAATGGCTATGCCGCCAGGCATCTCGGCACTGGTATCAATATCCTCACCTGCCTGCTCATCCCGCTCACGGAATTTTCCGGTCACACTGAAACTTTCCAGTGCAAAACCGATGGGATCAATGAAGCCATGGCACTGGTTACAGGTTGGATTCGCGCGATGCTGTTCCATTCTTGCTCGCAGGGTAGTGACTTTCTGGCCGGGCTGAACGGAAAGATCGGTTTCCACATTCGGGGGAGGAGGTGGTGAAGGAGAACCCATCAGTTTTTCCAACACATAGTTGCCTCTGAGCACTACAGAAGTCCTGTCACCATAGGAAGTGCGCAACATGACTGCAGCTTTACCGAGCAGTCCCCAACGCGTCTCGTCATCAAGCTCAACCCGGCGGAACTGGGAACCATAGACCGAATCAATACCGTAGTGACGAGCCAACCTTTCATTGAGAAAGGTGTAATCGGCTGTCATCAGATCGGGAACCGGTCGGTCGTTGAGCAGGACACTAGCCAGAAACAGGCGCATTTCCTCAGTCATGTCGCTGAGCAATCCATCGCTGTACTCGGGAAACAGTTGCGGATTGGGATCCACGTCTTCCAGATTGTCCAGGTTCAACCATTTGATCGCGAAGTTTTGCACCAGGGCAGAAACCCGCGGATCTTCCAGCATACGGCGCACCTGGGCTTGCAGCACCTGCGGATCTTTCAGTTTTCCGGCAATTGCAAGGTCCAGCAGTTCTTCATCCGGTCCCTGGCTCCAGAGAAAATAGGAGATGCGGGAAGCCAGTTCCAGATCATCAAGTTCAAAATAGTCCATATCCTCCTGTCCAGCATCCGGGACAACACCGCGATACAGGAAGAAGGGGCTGGAGAGCACCGCAGCTACTACCTGTTCAACACCGGCTTCAAAGCCGTTTGTGGCAGCAAACTCGTCATAAAAAGGCATGAGGATAGCCATGTCTTCTTCAGTTACCTGCCTGCCGAAAGCGCGCTTGGCAAGATTCTCTGTAATCTGTCTTGCGCAGGCCCGTTCTTCATCGGAGCTTGTTGGATAACAGACAAAAATCCTTTCTCGGCTTGGTGTCATCGATATGCCGGTCACATTGAAAGGACCCACCACTTCAATGCCACCACCCAGACGGGGCATGCGGTTATGATCACCGGAATCCGACCAGTAAAGGGACTGTGCCTGTGAGCGTTCTACAAAAGTTGCCACTACCTTGTGGGGACCGGCGGTTACAGCCACAGGAATGCCGGTAAAACGCTCCAGAATTTTCGCACTGCCTGCAGGTCCGGTTCGCTCCACCAGCTCGAAGTCCTCAGGCCCACCCAGCGGCTCACGGAACACCTCGGTGCCATCAACCAGAATAACCAGTGTATGTTCTGTTTCCAGCTGACTGGAGCCAAGGCTCAGGCCCAACAGGTTCAGGTTGTACTCGCCATCTGCCGGAAAATTGTGCACAAAGGAGATACCACCGCGTGTACCGGGCGGCATTCCGGCGTTGTGGCGGGTCTGGTCCTCTCCAGCGGTCCGGTATGTGACCACTGCGGTTTTTGCTTCTCCTGCACCCACTGCGGTGTGGGCTGTAAGTCGCGCAGCGCGGATGAACTGGGAAAGAAAGGCAGGCGAAACACTCAATGAATGCGCCATGTTGTCAAAACCATCCACCTCGATTTCCGTCGGCAGAAATTCAGCAGCATCTATTTCCACGCCAACCAGATTCATGACCGAGCGCGCATATTCAGTACGGTTCATGCGCTGGATAGGTACATGTCCCGCTTTAGGGATATCCGCATTGGCATTCAGGTTGCTTTCCAGCCATAGCATGAAATCATCTATTTCTGCCTGGCGGGGCTGGTCACTGCCGGGGGGCGGCATCAAACGCCCACTGAGCTTCTGCAGTACAAGCTCGAAAGTGCCGGGCTCTTCGTGCAGCGATGCGGGTGTCATCAGATCAAAAGCAACTTCGCCTGCCCAGTCTTCAAAATTGTGGCAGTCCACGCAGTAGCGATTCAGCAGTCCCCACTGATCCTCACTCACAGCTCCCTGAGTAGCAAGGGGCAATGCAATGAATTGCAGCAACGCAGCCAGCTTTTTCACGGAACGTAATTCCATCGGTCGTATTTTCATCTGATTAACGCGATAACTATTGGTTATTACTGGGCTTTTCAACC
>JAURLQ010000148.1 GCA_030831125.1 Gammaproteobacteria bacterium | reverse complement strand
TCCAGAGCAGTAAGGTTGGCCACATTGAAAAGGTTGTCAGTTGGCGACGTGGCTGTATCGGTATCTCCGGTATAGCCGGAGCGTCTGAGCTCCCCGACCATGACACTCATCAGGGCATTTTGGACTGCAGGGAACATCGAGCCTGAAGCGGATTACTCCCATTGCAGATATACAAGTACGGGCCTAGCCTACTCCGGTGCCTGGAAAAAACAGTGATGCAGCTTGCAAACACCTTCTTTCTGCCGGGGTATTCTGCAACTTTGTGAATGATTTCAAGAATTTAGCGCATTTTTCTCAAATGCTTGCTCTCGGTAAGCCCAGGAGAAGGTAAAAAGCTTCAGCGCTCCCTGAGTTCCCTGGGCATGGAAAAAACCATGTTTTCCTCAACACCCGCCATTTCCTGCGGGCTGGTGCCACCCAGCGCCACCAATCTGGCGATAACATTGCGTACCAGTACTTCAGGTGCCGAAGCCCCTGCTGTCACCCCTACCCGACGCTTGCCTTTGAGCCATGATTCATTGATTTCACCAGCCGTGTCTATCAAATAGGCATCACATCCGCTGCGCTGGGCCAGCTCGCGCAACCGGTTTGAATTGGAGCTGTTGGGTGAACCAACCACCAGCACCAGTTCGTTTTCAAGAGCCAGCTGCTTGACGGCATCCTGGCGGTTCTGGGTGGCATAACAGATATCTTTCTTGCGTGGCCCCTCGATCAGCGGAAATCTGGCTATCAATGCATCAATGATGCGGGCGGTATCATCCATGGAAAGTGTAGTCTGGGTAACGTAAGCCAAGTGTCGTGGATCCCTGATCTCGAGTTTTTCCACATCGGCTTCATCTTCCACCAGATAGATGGAGCCACCGAAACTCGTGTCATACTGCCCCATGGTACCTTCAACCTCAGGGTGAAAGGCATGACCTATCAATATGCATTCCTGCCCGGCACGACTGTAACGCAACACTTCCATGTGAACCTTGGTAACCAGTGGACAGGTTGCATCAAATACACGCAGCCCCAGCTCATCTGCACGGGCTTTGACGGCCGTTGAAACACCGTGGGCACTGAAGACGACAATTGGCGGCTCCTTGTCCGGATCTTTCATGGGTACATCCGAGAGTTTGTCCACGAAAACAGCACCTTTTCCCTTGAGCGTTTCGACCACAAACTTGTTGTGCACAACTTCGTGTCGTACATAGATCGGCGCACCGAATTTCTCCAGCGCCCTGTTCACGATATCTATTGCACGATCAACTCCCGCGCAGAATCCACGCGGGTTTGCCAGTTGAATCGAGAATGCCTTGTCGCCTGATGACATGTTCAGTCTGCCTGCTCTTCTATCCTGTGGATATGTGCAACAAAATTGATGCTACGCCCTGATAACGGATGATTGAAATCCACAGTAACATTGGCGGAATCGAATTGTGTCACCACACCAGCCTGGTTGTAGCTGCCCGCACCTGCGAAATCAATCATCAGGCCTTTTTCCAGGACCAGGTCAGGCGGGAAACGGAATCGTGGCAATTGTTGCACGTTATCAGGATTCCAGTCTCCGAATGCTTCCTGTGAAGACAACTGCACTTCACATTGCTCACCTGCACCCATGCCGTACAGGACTTTCTCGAAACCGGGTAGCAAACTGCCGTCACCCATGACACAGGAAACCGGCGATGCGCCGAAATTCGAACTGATCTGCTGATTGTTCTCCAGTGCGAGGGAAAAATTGAGGGTAACCTTTCTGCCGGGCGCCACTACACCAGCAGGAAAAGACACGGTGTTATTTTCCTGTTCTTCAGTTGTAATTTCCCTGACTGCTATTCTTTGTGTCATTTTTCCTGTGCCGGTGACACGAAAATATCGAGCACCATCAGTGCCGCACCGATACTGATCGCGGCATCGGCGATGTTGAAAGTGGCGAAGCGCCAGGATTCATAGTAGACACTGATGAAATCGACCACATAGCCAAGTGCCACACGGTCATACAGATTCCCCAGAGCTCCGCCAAGAATGAATGCCAGCGCCATACTCAGCAAACGCTGGTTCGGCGGCAGACGACGCAGATAAATGATTATGCCCAGACTCACCACAAGAGAAACACCTGAAAGTATCCAGCGCTGCCAGCCTGATGCTTCACTGAGAAAGCTGAATGCTGCCCCAGTGTTGTATACCAGCAGAAGATCAAATCCGGGAAATACTGCCAGAGCCTGCCCGTATTCAAGCAGCTCATTACCAAGATATTTGGTCAACTGATCAACAAAAAATATCCCCACAATCACGATGCCCAGCAGCCCTGCAGGCAAGCCGGTACGCTCCGCCTCTTTGGAGGTTTTCCTGTTTTCTTCTGCTGGTTTGTTCACCGATTTGCGTTTACCTCCGGGTTTACTGACAACCTGCGGATTCTGCCCAGTAGTGGTACTGCTCATTGTTGCTGCTCACTGCCCTTGTTCCGCCTTGCAGCAAAATACTGCCTGGCATTATCCAGATCTTCCATCATTGTGGTTTTCAGTGTCTGCAGATCAGGCAGTTTTTTTTCCTCACGAAGTTTATGAAGAAAACTGACCTTGATGTGCTCACCATAGATATTCCTGCTGAAATCGAAAAGATGAACTTCCAGCGAGGGTTCTCCTGTTGATGAAACAGAAGGTTTGAAACCGATATTGGCAACTCCCTGAACCTGATTGTGGCCAATTGTGGATTCAACACAGAACACCCCTGTCATTGGCAGCCTTGCAGCGTTCAGCCCCACATTGGCAGTGGGCACGCCAAGTTCCCTGCCCAGCTTCATGCCGTGCACAACTTCGCCACTGATACTGTAGGGGCGGCCAAGAAGCCGGGCAGCCCTGTCACAATTGCCCTGTTGCAGATATTGCCGAATCAGGGTGCTGCTGACACGTTCCTCATCATGGACGCATGGCCCTATTCCCAGCGCCTCGAATCCCAGTTGCCGACCCAGTGTCTGAAGCAATTCAAGGTTACCACTTCTGCCTTTGCCGAACCTGAAATCATCACCTACCACCAGTTTGCGGATACCAAGTGCATTGACCAGATAATGCCTGACAAAATCATCGGCTGTGGTGTGGCTGAGCGTATGATCAAATTCCATACGCAATACTGCATCAATCCCGAAATCCTCCAGCCAGGCCACCTTGTCCAGGAAATGATTCAACCGTGGCGGGGCTTCTGCAGGGAAGAAAAACTCTTCAGGCTGGGGTTCGCTGAGAATGACCAGTGTTGGCAATCCCGAATCTGCTGCCAGCACCTTGAGTTCTGCCAGGATGCGCTGGTGCCCAAGATGCATGCCATCATATTTCCCGATGGTGGCTGCATAGTTTCCGAATGCCCTGGCGGCAGCCTGTGCTGAAGTGAATACCTGCATTATCCGGTGCTTGAAATCAAAGGCGCATTATAGGACCTAACAGCCGGCTATGCGCGGTTCAATTGCCGGTTGTACGTCAACACATCCATACCGGATTCAGGCTCTGAACTGTGCCGGCCTGAAGCCAAGCACACCCAGCGTCACAAAATAGGCAGCAGCACCGGCAGCACAGACAAGTAACAGGTGCATTACGCGTGCAAGGTCATTGTAGGCCAGCCACTGACTATCAGGTTGATTGAGCAGCTTCAGCACCACCAGCATCGCAATACATCCGGTACCAACCCTGAGCAGGTATCCTGTCCAACCACTGGAAAGTGTAATTGCGCCCTGTCTTACAAGACCCCTGAGCAGCAGCCCCGCATTCAGAAAGGCGGAAATCGAAGTTGCCAGGGCCAAGCCCACATGGGCCAATGGAATAATCAGGATAAGGTTCAGTACCATGTTTGACACCATGGCCATGACACCGTAACGCACAGGAGTCCGGGTATCCTGGCGCGAAAAATATGCCGAGGCCAGCACCTTGACCGCCATGAAGGCCAACAGCCCGATGGCAAATGCCTGCAGACTTCGCACAGTGGGCATGACCGAATCCACCCCGAACTCACCACGTTGATAAAGTGTAATTACCAGTGGTCCGGCCAGGGTCAGCAGTGCAAGGCTGGCAGGTAATGCCAGCACCACGATGCATCTGAGCCCCCAGTCTACTGTTCCGGAAAAGGCCTCCGGATTCCCCTTGCTGTGAATACGCGAAAGCGTGGGCAATATCACTGTGGCAATGGCAATACCAAAGATTCCAAGTGGCAACTCCATCAGCCTGTCTGAATAGTACAACCAGCTGACACTGCCATCTCCTTCGATAGAGGTTGCCAGAATGGTATCCAGCATGAGGTTGATCTGCCCTACAGACACGCTGAACATGACAGGTAACATGAGCCTGAGCACCTTGCTTACCCCTTCATGACCCAGCTGGATTCTGGGCCTGGGCAGCATTTTCAGATGTCCGAGAAATGGCAACTGGAACATCAGCTGCAACAGCCCTGCAAGCAGCACTCCCCAGGCCAACGCAATGGCAGGCTGCGCAAAGAAGGGACTCAACAGCAATGCGCTGGCAATAAGGCAAAGGTTCAGAATGACAGGGGTCAGGGCCGGAGCAGCAAAATAACCATAACTGTTCAGTACCGAACCTGCGAACCCGGTGAGGGATATCAGCAACAGGTAAGGAAACGTCAGCCGTAGCATCTCCACCAGCAATGCAAACTTGGCGCTTTCATCCAGATAGCCCGGGGCAAACATTCCGGCAATGATGGGTGCGCCGAGCACACCGAGCACGGTAATGATCAGCAGAATCAACCCCAGATGTCCTGCTACATGATCGATCAGCCTTTTGACTTCCTCCCGATTGTGATTGCTGCGGTATTCGGACAGCACGGGAACAAAAGCCTGGGAGAAGGCCCCTTCGGCAAATAGCCGGCGCAGGAAGTTGGGTATGCGGAAAGCGACAAAAAATGCATCTGCAGCAGCATTGTCGCCAAACAGGGCAGCAAAAACAGTTTCCCTGACAACACCAAGCAGGCGAGACAGCAGAGTGGACCCGGAGGTAACAGCAGAGGATCTAAGCAGGCCGGCAGATTCAGGCTTGTTGCCCTGCGTTTCACTGGAGTCGGGATTTTCCTGCATGTGGACGGGCAAAGTTCCGGGAAAACGGCATCTTAGCGACACTCCCTCCCCCTTTCCACTATAGCGGCCATACTAAAGAAGTCTTGTTTGAATTTTCATCGGAGCAAAGAAAGGTTTGGGATTATTGGGTCTGAGACCGTCTGCGGTAGGGGTAGAACAATGCGTTTTGCAAGCGGAGCTTGCAGCATTGTGGAACGATACCCGCATTTGCGGGTGGTTGGGCCCGCTTGCGGGTCACAGTCGAGCCCCCAGGGACGGGTTCTCGGCGTGTTGAAGAAACAATAGTCCCAAGCCGCCACATAGTCAGATATGGAGATTCCAATCAGACCAAAAGAGAAAATACCGCTTTCCAACCCCGCGAAAATTCAACCCGGACCGCAGACTATAGCTCTCTTTCCTTGACTTTCCCGAGCCAAAAATGCATATTGCGCGTCTTTTTTCGGGGGGACAGCCCCTGAACCGCCCGAACAGGGCAAAGTGAACATAAGCCCCGTAAACAGAACACAGACCGCTCAAATTTCCAGGAGTTACCCTTGGCCAATTCAGCACAAGCACGCAAACGCGCCAAACAGGCGGAAAATCGTCGTCGTCATAACGGCAGCTTCCGCTCCATGGTGCGCACATACATCAAGAAAGTGGTTGCCGCCATCGGCACCAAAGACCATGGTGCAGCCACTGCTGCCTACAATGAGGCCGTTCCTGTTATCGACCGTATGGCCGACAAAGGCATTATTCACAAGAACAAGGCTGCCAGACACAAAAGCCGTCTCAACACTGCCATCAAGGCACTGCAGGCCTGAATCTGACCGCAACAAAAAAACCGGCAATAGCCGGTTTTTTTTGTGCCTGGTTAACAAGGATGCACCCAGCCCTTTCTTTTGTAGCATACTGAAGGCCGCACTCTGTCTGATTGAGCGCCTGAATGAAAATCAATACTCAAAAAAAGCCACTTGCCGCAGCCTGCATTGTGTTGACCGCCTATGCACTGGTGGCCATCCGATTTGTCTTTCATGATGGTTTGGCCTCCTTTGCCAGTGACAGTGGCAACTACCTGTTGATGGCCAGATACCTCTCTCCCTGGCAAGAGGTACCAGAGGCTGTCAGTGCCCTGTGGGACCAGCAGTACTTCCCCCCTCTGTTTCCCCTGCTGCTCGGCGTGAGCGGTCTTGCCTACAACTTTGCAGGGGCCCATCTGTTCACCCTGTTCTTCCTGTTCGCTTCAATCCCGCTGCTGCACCGCTACTGGCTTCAGCTTGTACCCAATCCCCTGGCAGCCTTCATCCTTTCCCTGTTGTTCCTGACCAGTCCCGGCACCTGGCTCAACATCATGGGCATATTGAGTGAGAACCTGTATCTGCTGTTGAGTCTGGCATTGCTGACATCAGGGTCTTCGCGCCAAAAACCAGGCCTTGCCACAAGTGTTATAACCGGTTTACTGCTTGGCGCACTGCTGCTTACCCGCAGCATTGGTATTGCGATGGTCGGCGCATGGATGTGTCATGCACTGATGCTTCACTGGCAGGGAAAAATCTCCCGTCTGCATCTTGGGCTGCCATTGCTGATTGCAGGCGCCCTGCATCTGCTTAACCAAATGTGGCAGCCCCAACCTGCGACCGGTTTCTATCTACAGCAGATAGATCCCGGGGCTGTGATCACCCAGCTCCTTTCATTCAGCGATATCTGGCATACAGCCTGGCAGTTCTACTGGACAGATGCACTGGTACTGCCCCGGATTCTCGTCTCCCTGCTTGGTCTGATGTCGCTGGCCGGCTTGATCCTGCGACTCAAAGCGGGAGCGTTGGACGGCTGGTATGTGCTGTTTTATTTATTGATCCTGCTGGTATGGCCATATCCGGGACAGGGACTGCGGTTTCTGTACCCCATTCAGCCGCTGCTGCTCGGCCATGCCTGGTATGCACTGCAGAGCGCAGGACTGCGGTGGTGGCCTGCCCGGAACATGCAAGCCGGTATTATTTTCCTGTTACTCATGGCTGCTGTAACGGTACCAGCCCAGTTTTTTGTATTGAATCGATACCAGGCGGGAAAGGTGTCGGGATTCGAACATCAGTATGAGTTCTATAACCAGCCACAATTGCCGGATGCAATTGCAGCGGCTTCAATCCAGCAGGCCCTGTTTGCAGACATGGAGCAGATTCGGCAAAGCACTCCACCCGATGCCCTTGTTGCCTGGTTTGAACCGGTTTACATAGCACTGCTGGCCGACCGGCAAAGCAGAAGCATTACCGGATATATCGACACAAACTCACAAACCATCAATGGAGATCTGCCTGACTTTATCTATCTGAGCCGCTTTCACCCACGCTACACAACCAGCGAGTACGACGGACTGGTTTTGCAGGCAATATTCGAAGACAGTACAGAAGTGCGCTGGATGCACAGATTGCCCGACAACAGCACAGTGTCAATGCTGCTGGAAATCCGGAAAGGGAGTAATGAGTAAATCCAGTTCAGATCAATGCAAGGTTGTCGCGGTGAATCATTTCAGGCTCACCTTCATAACCAAGCACTGACAGAATCTGCTCGCTGGATTTGCCCAAAATTTTTCTTGCTTCGTCCAGATCATAGTTGGCCAGACCATGGGCAATGACACGCCCCTGCTCATCTGCACAGGCTACCAGATCACCCCGCTTGAATGTTCCCGATGCCGCCTTGATACCGACCGGCAACAGACTCTTGCCTGAATTCTGCAGCACCCTGACAGCGCCGGCATCCAGCGTAAGCGTCCCCCTGACCTGCAGATGACTTGCCAGCCACTGCTTGCGAGCTGCCATCGGCTGTTTGTCGGCCAGCAGCAAAGTTCCCAGCTCCTCACCCTGCTTCAGTTTCAGCAGCACATCTTCGCTGGAGCCATGCACGATACAGGTGGCTGTGCCGGACCGGGATGCAAGACGAGCCGCCCTGATCTTGGTAAGCATGCCTCCTCTGCCAAGGGCACCACTGCCACCGGCAACTGCCATGAGCAGCTCGTCATGACTGGAGGCTTCCCTGATCAGTTTTGCTTCAAGGTTGGTACGTGGATCAGCATCGAATACACCTTGCTGGTCGGTCAGGATGACCAGTACTTCGGCATTGATCAGATTGGCCACCAGACCCGCCAGGGTGTCATTGTCACCAAAGCATATTTCGTCGGTAACCACAGTATCATTTTCGTTGATAACAGGTATGACCTTCATGTCCAGCAATGCACGAAGCGTGCTGCGGGCATTGAGATAACGTTTACGGTTGGACAGATCGTCGTGGGTCAGCAGAATCTGTGCCGTGTGTTTGCCGAATTCCTTGAAGCGGGACTCGTAGGCCTGTATCAACCCCATCTGTCCAACAGCCGCAGCTGCCTGCTGCTCGTGAATTGCGGTGGGTCTGCCGGGCAGACCAAGCCTGCGCACGCCCTCAGCCACCGCACCTGAAGATACCAGGACCACCTGACATCCCTGGTCCTGCAACACACTGATTTGCCTGGCCCAACGACCAATGCTGTCAAGGTTAAGTCCCTTGCCATTGTCCGTCAGCAGGGAACTGCCAATCTTGATTACCCAGGTACGGGCCGATTCCAGAATTGATCTCTGACTCATGACTGCTGTTTACCGAAATGCCGTAAATCCTGTTGATTCAATCATTGACGTATTCAACTTCAACATCGAAGTCATCATCGTCTTCCCCTGTTTTGTTGTGTCTTTCCCGCCACAACGCACGGGCACGCGTAATGCTCTGGCGCATTTCAAATTCCATCTGCTGCTGTTTGCGTGTTTCTTCTTCCCTGGCTGTTTCATCTTCCTGCATCAGGCGACGCTGGTTGGTGAGACTGTTCATCACCGCTTCGCAAAGCGCCCGGGTACCTTCTCGTTGTACCGCCGAAATCATGAAGATTGGGGCACTCCAGCCTAGTGACTCACGCACGTGCTTCTCAAAACCGGCATGCTCCTCTGCCGGCATCAGGTCAATCTTGTTCAACACCAGCCATCGTTCCCGATCAGCAAGTACCGGTGAGAACTCCTCAAGCTCATTCATGATAACCCTGATGTCTTCAACCGGATCGCTCTGGTCCAGCGGTGCAACATCCACCAGATGCAGCAATATTCTGGTGCGTGCCAGATGCTTGAGAAAACGTATACCCAGGCCAGCGCCTTCAGAGGCGCCTTCGATAAGTCCGGGAATATCTGCCATGACAAAACTGCTCTCCTCACCCACACGCACAACACCAAGATTCGGAACAAGCGTAGTAAAGGGGTAATCGGCAATTTTTGGCCGAGCAGAGGAAACTGCAGTGATCAGTGAAGATTTCCCTGCATTGGGCAAACCCAGCAGACCAACATCAGCCACAACCTTCAGCTGCAGCTGCAACCGCCTGATTTCTCCCGGTTTGCCTGGTGTAATCTTGCGGGGACTGCGGTTTACGCTGGATTTGAATACGGCGTTACCGAGACCGTGCCGTCCTCCCTGGGCCACCAGCAATTGCTGGCCAGGCTCAACCAGATCGCCAAGCAATTCCTGGGTGTCAGCCTCGATAACGCTGGTACCAACCGGAACCCTCACAAGCAGGTCCTTGCCACTTGCACCGGTGCAGTTGCCCTTGCGACCGGATTCACCTGCCTGTGCCCTGTATCGTGGCTGGAACCTGAAGTCGACAAGGGTATTAAGATTGCTGTCTGCAATGAGCATGATGCTGCCGCCATCGCCACCGTTGCCGCCATCGGGGCCACCGCGATCAATGTATTTTTCACGATGGAAACTCAGGCAACCGTTACCACCTTTGCCGGCTTCCACAATGATTTCTGCTTCATCAACGAATTTCACTATCTTTTCCAATAACGCCCGGGCGTATGACTGTAATACAGAATAATTGACATTGAGCTATTGAGGACACCCGAACACCAGGGTATATCAGGCTGCACAGGGTGAGTCGGGCGAGGAGCGGAAGCGAGCGAGCTGACTCACCCAGGGTAGCCGGGTACCACTCTACTTCAAATGGGTGTTCTCCCGAATACTCCCTGATAATCAAAACGGGACACCCTCCAGACCAATTTGAAAACGAGCACCAAGGTGTTGCGGGTTCGCTCGCAGGCTCCTCAGTCCGAACACCTCGTTGCTCTGTCAATTGCAATGGTAATGGGTGTCCCTGCAATGTCCTTTAATCCCTTCCCTTTAATGCCCTTTATTGTCCCTCTTCGATGTCCTTCTACATTTCGAATTCGTGACTCCAACTGAAATAAAGCACCCGGATAAATGTATCAATCACAATTCTGACCTGCGATGAAGCAAAAAAAAGCCCTGTTTGAAACAGGGCTTTTTCGTATCTTGCTCAGAACTTTCAGGCAGAGGCTGTCTCAGGCCTCTATGCTCACGAAGGTACGGTTTTTCGGGCCTTTGATCTGGAACTTGACCTTGCCGGTTTTCAACGCAAACAGGGTGTGGTCTTTACCACAGCCAACGTTCTCACCTGCATGGAAACGTGTGCCACGCTGACGTACCAGAATGTTGCCAGCCAGTACGTCCTGACCGCCGAAGCGCTTGACGCCAAGGCGTTTGGAAATGGAATCGCGGCCGTTACTGGTACTACCGCCTGCTTTCTTGTGAGCCATGTGCTACTCCTTTGACCTGAACTGCAAAACGCCGAAACGTTCAGCTCAGGCGCTGATACCTGTGATTTTCACTTCAGTGAACCACTGTCTGTGGCCCTGCTGTTTGCGGAAGTGCTTGCGGCGCTTGAACTTGATGATCTTCACCTTGTCACCACGTCCATGGCTGACCACTTCAGCAGTGACCTTGCCACTGTCCACGTAGGGCGCACCGATCTTCACATCGGCACCCTCGCCAACCATCAGCACCTTGTCAAAGCTGATGCTTTCGCCGGTACAAACTTCGATTTTTTCCAGTTTCAGCACTTCACCTTCGGTGACACGATGCTGTTTACCACCACTTTCTATAACGGCGTACATAACTTTGCTCCAGAAACAGGCGAGGCAAAATTGCCCTGTTTTCCTGTCTCTTCAAGTATTCTTCGGACTTCATCAGACCCCTGTTTCCAGGGCCACCGATGACCCCATTCAGGGTCCGGATTTGAAGGGCGGCAATTGTACGGAAACGCCAATAGCCGCGCAACCTTCTTTTTCGCCCCCTTCCAGGCCTGCCGGCAGGGCTGTCCCGACACACTCCGGCCTGCAGCTTTCATTGAATTGAAGGGGGGCAGCGATTAGCATGCAGTGCTGCGGATTGCAGACAATTCCTGCAGGCAACAACAGCCCCGCCACTCAATTGCACGACGGATCATGGTCAAACACATACATCAGATCGTGGCGGATGATTTCGCCAGACTCAACGAAAAAGTCGTTTCCCAGCTGTATTCCAGTGTGCCACTGGTTGAAAGCATTGGTCATTACATTATTGAAGCCGGTGGCAAGCGCATGCGGCCAGTGCTGGTGCTGCTTTGCAGCAGTGCCCTGGGTTACCGGGGTGACAAACATGTCGATCTGGCAACAGTCATTGAATTCCTGCATACCGCCACTCTCCTCCATGATGATGTTGTGGACATGTCTGAAATGCGCCGGGGACGTCCAACCGCCAATGTGCGCTGGGACAACCCTTCCAGTGTCCTGGTGGGTGACTTCATCTATTCAAGGGCATTCCAGCTTCTGGTGGGTATCGGCAACATGGAAATCATGGATGTAATGGCAAGCACAACCAACAGGATATCCGAAGGGGAAGTGCTCCAGCTGGTCCATCAGCGGAATCCCCGGACCACTGAAGCTGCCTACATGGAAGTAATCCGCAACAAGACGGCAATCCTGTTTGCAGCCGCCTGCAGTTCCGCTGCCATCCTGGCTGGCGCCGACAAAACCATGCAGGAAAAACTGCATACTTTCGGGCTGGAAGTCGGCATGGCCTTCCAGCTGGTGGACGATGTGCTCGACTACAGCGGCAGCGCCCTTGAAATGGGCAAAAATGTGGGTGACGACCTTGCCGAGGGTAAACCGACCCTGCCGCTGATCCATGTCATGCAGCATGGCAGCGAAAGCGAAAAAACCATGATTATTGATGCCATCCGCAATGGCGGACTGGAAAAGCTGGAAGAGATCATCACTGTGGTCAAGGCCTCCGGTGCGCTGGATTACACCAGGAAAGTTGCCCAGCAGAGGATAGATCTGGCGCTTTCCTGCCTGCAGGAGCTTCAGGATTCACCCTACAAGACCGGACTAGTGCAGGTCGCTGAAGCTGCTCTCAATCGCAGCAGCTGAACCGGATTCCGGATTTTGTCCAATAATCCCGGCAGCACGATGCTGCTTCCCCTATAATCGGAATCACTTTATCCCGAATCCGCAAAACCCATGAGAAAATGCATTTTTATCTTCCTTCCCCTGTCCGTGATCCTGACTGTCACCGGCATCTGGTTTTTTGCCAACAACAGGGCACGCAACATTGTTGATGAAAGGATAGCCGAGGCCCTGGCCAGTGGTGCCTACGACGAAATCACCTATGAATCACTGAATATACTGCCCAATGGTGATGTCGAGTTGCAGAATCTGACAGTTGAGGCTGAAGGATTGCGATATACCCTGCAGGATATCAGTGTGCGCAACCTCGACTATGTGCATGAATTGCCCTGGCACCTGACTGTTGAGGTCAACGGCATTCATTTCCCCGAAGGGCTCCCTGCCGATACCGATAATCCTGCTGCCTATGATTTATTGCGCTCACTGATCAGCGACAGCAACATCCCCCTGAACCTGGTTTATGGTTACAACTACGATCCGGATCAGATGCACCAGATCGATACCAGCGGCACGATCTCGCTGCCACAGTTCTTCAGGCTGGGTATCAGCACCATTACCCGCAACATTCCGCTTGAAACAATGGCAGGCAACGCCTCGCTGTATGCGGATCCACTTTCCAACGCAACCCTGCTGGGCACTACTGATGAAAATGCAGCACTGGTTTCGGCAAGCATGACTCTCAATGATGAGGGAATAGTAGAAAGTGTGATTGCACTCATGGCTCAGCGTAGCGGCGTTCCCCCGGAAGATTTCCGCAATTTGCTGGTTTCACAGTCGCGCAATTTCTATCTTTTTGCACCACAGACTGCCCAGAATCTGGCCATGAACCTTGGCAGCCAGCTGGCCACTTTTCTGGAAGGCGGCCGGGAACTGTCTGTTTCTGTTGAACCCCAAATGGAAGGCAGAATCATGCAGCTGCAAGGCGAAATCATGGGCGCCGCTTTTACCGGCGACTTCGACCGGATTGCCGATCTGCTGAATCTGCAGGTACAGGCGCTGTAATTCGGACTTCTTCATACCTGCAGTTCGAATTTCAGCAATTGCCTGATTGGCGAGTTCCTGATTTTGGGTCTGAGACCGTCTGCGGCATGGTTGGAGCAATACGTAAGCAAGCCCGGATTTTACTCTTGCTGAAAATGCAGTGTCTTACTCAACCGGTTCGATTACCAACAGCGCACCATCGGTTTCTTCTGTGAGTACATACAACAGACCATCAGGCCCCTGCTGCACATCACGAATCCGCTGATGCAAATCTTCAAGCAGCCACTCGCGTTTCACTTCGCCTATTTCATTGAACTCCACGCGTTCCACATGACCTGTTGCGGGCACTCTGGCAGTCATCATTGAGCCGACAAACAGATCGTTCTGCCACTGGGGAAATTTGTCGCCTGTGTAGAAGGTCATGCCACTGGTTGCAATGGAAGGTACCCAGAACAGTTCAGGCTGGATCATGCCTTCAGCCCAGGGCACCTGCGAAACACGGGTGCCGTCATAGTCGCGGCCATAGCTAACCTCGGGCCAGCCATAATTGCCGCCCTTGCGGATGATATTGACCTCGTCTCCGCCCTGAGGGCCATGTTCACTTGCCCACAATTCACCGGTAACCGGATGAAAAGTGATTCCCTCAATGGCACGGTGTCCGATGGACCAGATCTGCGGGTTGAAACCCTCTCGTGTAACAAAGGGATTGTCAGCAGGGATGGACCCATCATCGTTGAGCCGCAGCAATTTGCTGACATCACTCAGGGGGTTCTGGGGATTTTCCATGTCGCGGCGAAAAGGCGATGACATGAACACCGTACCATCCGGCGCAAAACGCAACCGTGAACCGTGTCCGCCGGGCGCAGTGCCCCAGGCATCTGCCATGAAGACATCTTCCACATTCTCAATGGCTGTTTCCGCTTCATTGAGGCGCCCGCGGGCCATTACGGTAGTTGCATAGTATTCGGCACCGGCAGGTGGAGTGTCGTTCTTCACATAGGTGAAATAGACCAGACGGTTTTCATTGAAATCCGGGTGCAGCACAACATCCATCAGCCCGCCGCTGGAAGCCACTTGCACTTCAGGACTACCTTCGACTACGGCTGGATCAAGCTCACCATTGCGGATAATCCTGAAAGCACCGGCTTTTTCCGCAATCAGGATATTGCCACTCGGCAGAAAGGCCATGCCCCAGGGATTGGTGATACCCCTGGCAAGCACCGACACCTTGATGTGTGCTGTTGGTGAGGCAGTTTCGTAATACCAGGGTCCTTCACCCAGCACAACCGGCTGGGCATTGGCCACCACACTGATGACAAGCCCGACAGCAAGTGTGATGGTCCTAAACATGAACTGCCTCCGCTGGACTTTTTGTGTGCGTTATGCGCCTGTACAGCGAAAGCACATCATGTTTCAGTCTGCGCAGGCCGATGTACAGCCCAATCAGACTGACTGCCAGCCCTCCAAGCAGGAGGGTGATAACTCCAATGTCCCACAAGGGCCGCTTGTGGTACCAGAAGGCAAAATCCAGACTGTGCAGTCCATTGTATAACCATCGTTCAACACGGCTGTATTTATGGATAAGGCTCAACAGCTGACTCTTGTGGGGATCAACATAAACCCAGCTTTCGGCAGGATCATTGAACTTGATGCGCAGCACCGGTAAAGGCAGCTGGCTCTGTCGTGAATAATAGTAATCGTCATACTCATCCAGCACTTCAAATTCTGTAGCGTCAGCGTCCATGATCGATGCATCCAGTTGATGTACAAGCAGTTCAGGATCAAAACCCGCACTTTGCTCGAGTGTAATTGCATTGATGAGCATGCTTCTTGATTCAGACTGGCCATTGATATTGTAGGGCTGGTGCAGACGATCCCGCTTTTCTGTGCCTGCCACCTGGGGAACACTGTAATTGGCGAGCAACCACGGTTGGCTCTGGATCCAGTGAAATTCAAGCGCCTTGATCTCTTGTCCTTCGAATGTCTCCACGGCAATGGTGTTGACGGGCGGGAAAGCCGCCATGTTCATCTCACCCTGCTGGTATACCTGCTCATCAATTGCCAGCCCCCTTGCACTCGTCCATGCCCAGGGTTCCATGGAAACCAGTCCGCTGAAAACCCAGGTAAGTGTAAACAGACCGAATACAACCCCGAGGATGTAGTGCCAGCGCATAAGGCCGTGATAGGGGATGGACCGCTTCAGACTGAAGGGGCGCACTTTTTTGCGGAATTGGGTAAAGCCCAGACAAAGCCCGAGAAAGGCCAGCGCACAGCCGGTGTAGGACAACCAAACCACTATCTGGTACCACAGCGGCTGGTTCAGTCGCAGGGAAGAAAAATACAGCCAATGTGGAATGGTACCGAGCCAGGCCAGTGCCCTGCTGCTGGTTGTGGTATAGGACACAACCCTGCCTGTATCTGGTGAAACATAAACCTCGGTGCCCAGCCCGTCATCTGCTGTGTATTTCATGAACGGCAACTGGCGACCTTCAGTCAATGTCCACTGGTCCACTTCATCAAGCTCGCCGACAAAACTGAATTGCTCAAGAGGAATATCCAGAAAGCTGCTGGCAACTTGTGCAGCCTGATGCTCATCAAGGTAGGGCAGAAACTCTCCGGTGTCTCCATAGATGTACGCAGAAGCGCCACCCGGATAGGTGAGTTCATACACCGGTCTGTCGATAATGGTTCTGAGTATGGCACCCTGCGGTGGAAAGCCCGAAATTTCTGCAGCCTCAGCGGGACTGATCAACACCTTTTCCAGCTCCAGCGCTACAGCACCATCAGTCTGCATGTCAGGAGTGATTCTGGGCATGCCCCCTGTGTAGATCATGAAGAAGGCAGAAACAAACCACACCACGAACATGAAGCTCAATGGAATGCCGATGTATCGGTGGCTGATGATCAGCAGCTTTTTGAAGGTTTTCATGGTTTTCCCCATCAATACCCGACCGAGTGTACTTTGCCGCGATACCGGGAAACAAGGCTGCCAGCACTTGCTGCCCGCCACAGGCAGGGCAAAAACCATGGATTTACAGACATCAACGCCGGATTTTGCCTGGATGGCTCCTGTGCTGATGATGCGTTTTTACAGGTTACGCAGCCTGAACGTGACCAGAGAATTACCGGAGATTATTGACACGTGCTGTACACCGTCTATGGCATAGGTGATCGGGCCATTGACGATTTGTCCTCCCAGGCTGGCCTTCCACAACTCCTCTCCTGTCGTGGCATCAAGCGCATAGAAATAGCCTTCACGGCCGCCGGTAAACAGCAGGTCAGACGCTGTTGTCAGGATGCCGCTGTCAGTAACATCGTAATGCCTGAAGGTCCATGTGCGCTCTCCGGTGTCCGGATCGAGTGCAATGGTGGCACCGTTGCCAACGGCATCAGTCCAGTTGTTGATTGGCGTGGTGCGCCCAATGCGCGGGCCGGGTGCACCGGGTACCGGCACTACCGGACTGTTGCTGCCCCCGCCGAAATTGCGGCCAGGCACATAGGTAACTTCTTCCTTGACCGGCGTCGAGGCATAGCCCTCCCAGGCACTGACATACATCAGCCCGGTGCGCGGGCTGAACGAGGGTGAGTACCAGTTGGTACCGCCCTGATTGCCCGGCCATAGTGCCTCACCGGGTGCAGGTGGCGTCTGGATCGGACGGCCATTGGCATCGAAACCGCTCATCCAACTCACCTTCACGAAGGGAGTCCCCTGGAGGAAACGGCCATTGGTGCGATCAAGCACATAGAAGTTGCCGTTGCGGTTCGCCCACAGCATTGCTTTTGTCGGGGTGCCGCGCCACGAGATGTCGGCCAGCACGGGCACCTGAACGGAATCGTAGTCATAACCATCGTTGGGCGTGAACTGGTAGTGCCATTGCAAGGCCCCGGTATCGGCATCAAGCGCCACCACCGACTCGGTGTAGAGGTTGTCCCCGGGACGCTGGTCGGGATTCCAGTCGGGACCCGGGTTGCCGATACCCCAGTAGGTGAGGTTGAGCCCGGAATCATAGGACGGCGTTACCCACACTGACCCC
Organism: Gammaproteobacteria bacterium; assembly: GCA_030831125.1. Taxonomy (GTDB): domain Bacteria; phylum Pseudomonadota; class Gammaproteobacteria; order Pseudomonadales; family Pseudohongiellaceae; genus CAILUG01. Next base: position 11,942 of record JAURLQ010000148.1, on the reverse strand, counting down.
CCGCCGTTTACCCAGCCTTCGTTCTCCCATGTTTCGTGCCCGGGCTCTCCGGGACCGGGTATTGTGTTGAAGCGCCAGCGCTCCTCTCCCGTAGCCGCGTCGAAAGCCGCGATGAAACCTCGAATGCCGTATTCGCCGCCACCAACACCCACCAGTACCATGTCCTTGACTACCAACGGCGCGAGCGTCAATGAATAGCCCAGTGCCGGATCGGCAACTGCAATATTCCAAAGCGAGGTGCCCGACCTTGCATCGAGCGCAATGAGCCTGCCATCAAGCGTACCCATGAACAGACTCTCGCCAAGAATTGCCAGGCCACGGTTGTTGGCGCCACAACACACCCGCGCATCTGTCGATACCTGGTGGCTGTACTGCCAGAATACACGACCGGTCAGGGCATCAAGTGCCAGTACATCATTGGGACGCTGCGTAACATACATGATGCCGTCAACCACCAGCGGTGTGGACTGCCAGGCTCCAAAGACCTGGTTTGGCAGTATCCACGCGAGTTCGAGATCTTTCACATTCGCACGCGTAATCTGGTCAAGCCTGCTGTAACGCTGGCTGGCATAACCACCTGAATAGGTGAGCCAGTTCTGCGGTTCACTGGCAGCATTGAGGATGCGCTCTGCAGTAACCTGCGCGACAACAGGAGTGCCCAGCACACAGGCAAGGACAAGTGCGAAGAGGGAAAAGCATCCGGTTGAGGCAGTAATCTGCTTGTGTGAATTCATTACCGTGTCCTCAGGGTCAACAGATAGCCGACAAGATCGGCGATCTCGGTATCCGTCAGGCGGTTGGCGTATGCCGGCATCGTGGAAACGGTCGAAACCTCCAGCGTACGGATATTCCGTTTGGCAATGGAGCGCAGGCGCTCGCTGTCGTCGATGATCTGCACGGTTGCCGTATCTTCATTAAGGCGGCGGCCATTGATGATGGTGCCATCGTGCATCCCGATGCGTACAGGACGGTTGATCGGCATCATTGCCGAATCAGGTTCACGAATCGAGCGTTCAAGTGCTGCCGGTGCGCGTGCCATACCGATATCATTGAGTGGAGGCGCTGTGATGGGACCAGTGGTGCCCACGCGATGGCAGCTACTGCATTCCCCCTTGCCTTCGAACAATACTTTCCCTCGTGCCGCATCACCCACCTGAATCGACGCAGTGCCATCGAAGGCTGCACGCATGAATGCAATGATGCCGGTCAGATCAGCAGGAGAAAGCGCGATAGGCGGCATGCCTGCCGCAGTCCCGGTACTGATAATACGTGCGAGGTCCTCGTCGGCCCGGGTCTGGCGGAATAGGCCGCGCCGCAAGTCGATGCCGGATACCTGGTCACCGTTTCGACCGTGGCAAATCTGGCATTGCGCGGAATACACGCGGCTGCCTGCCGCGATCTCTTCCTGTGTATATTGCCCCGGGTGATCCGAAGTAAAGACCTGCGCGAGGGCACAGTCGGTGGCACATATCAGGAGCGCGAAGCTCATTATCCTTGTCAGAGGCAACATGATTTCAGTGTCCGGGTTATATGTCCTGTAAAACTACCGCCTAATGTATGGCCGGCGCCAGTTTTTTGAGTATAAACGGGCTCAGTTGACATTCAAACATCCTGTCTACCCGGATCCAGCGGTGGCAACTGCCGCTTGAAGCCGGTCGATACAGTCAATTGACTGTTGACCCCCTCCAAATTCTGTTCTTTCATGCCCACTTGTTGCATCAGGATGTTCACTAATCTTTATCAAGGTTGACCCCGGAGTCTGCATGCCCACCACCCGCCGCTCATTGCTGGGCTTCAGCCTGGCCCTCGGACTGACACCTGCCCTGCGTGCGCAGAGCGTTGCCATTGCCACCATTTCCGGTAACGGTGAGCGAGGCCTGGCTACTGCCGGGGCTGTCGCTCGTTCCTCCCCGCTGAACAACCCATACGGCGTGATCGAGAGTCCCGACAGACGTGCCATGCTGTTCGTTGATAACGGCAGCCATCGCATCCTGTCCCAGGACCTTGCCTCAGGTGTGCTCAGCGTGGTGGCTGGTACCGGTACTCCCGGTTATTCAGGGGACGGCGGCCCGGCCGCTACAGCACAACTGGCACAGCCGCACGAAATCCGCTTCGACAGCCGTGGCAACCTGTTGATTGCCGAACGCGACAACCACATCATCCGCAAGGTAGACATGCAGAGCGGCCTGATCTCCACTATCGCCGGTATCCCTGGCAGTCGCGGCTTTTCGGGTGACGGCGGACCTGCCATCGCAGCCGAATTCAACCAGCCCCATGCACTCGCACTGGATGCCAGTGACAATCTCTACATCTGCGATGTACTTAATCACCGCGTGCGTTTCGTTGATGCCACAACAGGCCTCATCAGCACCCTGGCTGGCAATGGAGAACCAGGCCCAAACCCGGTATCCGGCCCACTGCTGCAAGCTCTGGAAGGCCCGCGCACAATGGAGGTGACACACGACGGCCGTATTTTCCTGGCACTGCGTGAAGGCAACCGGGTTTATGAACTTGATGCACGAAACGGCACCCTTCAGCATATCGCCGGCACCGGCATGGTCGGGTACTCGGGCGATGGCGGACCGGCACTTGCAGCTACCTTCGGTGCCACCGGTCCTGGCGGGTTGACCGGACCAAAAGGACTGTGCGTATCCGAAGACGGCAGTACGCTGTTTGTGGCCGATTGCGAGAACCATGTAATCCGGGCCATCGACCTGGCCACCATGATCATCATCACGGTGGCCGGTACTGGTACAGCAGGTAACGGCATTGACGGTGACCCACTGGGTTGTGCGCTGAACCGCCCACACGGGGTCTTCCACCGCGGCAATACCCTTTACATGAGCGACAGTTCCAACCACAGGATCCGCATACTGCAACCGGTCTGATGCCGTATCCCTTCACAGAGAAGCAGGGCAAATTGGTAACGGTTCATGGCTCGAGGACCTGGACAGAGACAATGGCAAGCCCCATATCCGGACAGGAAAAACCGGTTCAGGAACCGAGCCAGCGTTTAACCACTCGCTTGTACCAGAGTATGAAGCCGGTAATGAACATGATGGCAGGCAAGAGCCCCAGCACTACCCAGAGCACATTGGCCCACAGCATGTCGCGGAACCTGCCGAAATGCAGTCTGATAAGCCACAGCAGAATGTCATCCGGCCGGTCAGGATCATAGAGGTCGTCATCAAGCCAGTCGATAACGGCATCGAACATGGATGGCCACGCAAAATAGACTGCCGTAATGCCCCAGGCAAACATCAGCAGCAGTGACCAGAAACCGAGAAAACTGTGTAGTTGCCAATTGAAACCGCGAGGACTGTTGCGGCGAATCAACAGACCATCTTTCCATTTGCGACTGCCCTGCCACCAGATGATCAGCCCGGAAATGGTCATGAGCAGAAACAGAATGCCACCATAACCATTGTAGCGGCGTCCTTCCCTGCCCATCAGGAGTTCATCGTGCAGATTGGTCAGCCACTCGATCGTGGCAACCTGCCACGGAAAGGTCGAACCCAGATCTTCCCCCGTGTACTGGTCAAAATAGCGGTTAACTATCTCACCATCCCTGTTCAATTCAATATAGGTTGCACGGCCCTCTCTGCGGGCCTCAACCAGAAACAGGAACTCATAGTCGCTGTAGGTTTCAATTACCCGGGCCTCGAGTGCTTCCCCCGTCAGCGCTTCGCCTGTCATGGCCGGCACTTCTGCGGGGATGAACCAGCGACTGAACTGGGGACGCAACACAATCGCACTGCCACTGATGCTGATCATCAGGATATACAAGCCCATCCCGATGCCCAGCCACAAATGTATCTGGAAAAGTATTCGGCGAAACCACAGTGTGCCGGGAGCACGGATCCAGCGTTGCCAGGCATTCATCATGTCCCTCCCCGGGGCCACTGTGCGGATTCAGGAACCAGTTGAATCAGTCAGAAATCAAATTCATCGACATAGTAGCGTTCAAATTCTATGTCGCTGTGGGTCAGTCTTCCCTGGAGCATTGCTTCCACGTCTTCTTCCACCCGATCAAGGTAATTGTCCAGATCATTCTGCGACAACGCTTCCTGCAACGCATCTCGCCAGATGGCAGCATTGCGTGTATCTATTAGGCGCACTTCATTGTCCTTTGCCCATTCCAGGGAAATTTCCCGGCCTATACTGTACAGACGCGCGGAAACCTCTTCGTGATCAGATGCCGGTATGCGTTCGAGTACCTGCCGCGTAAGCTGATCCCAACCAGGGGCAATGTTGTAGCCTTCATGAAAACGGCGCACCCACAGCAGGTATTCATCCAGATCCTGGTACTGCTGATTTGATTCATCCGCCTCCCAGGCATCCACATAAAAGGAAACAGGCGGAATCTGCGTAGGCCAGTCTGCAACGCGGGGCGCAGAAGCGCAGGCAGCCAGCAGCAATGCAAGCAGCGCCGGAACCAGTTTGTTCATGTCACACCAAATCCCCTGCGCCACGAGCGCAACAAAACAAAAACAAGTGGCCAAATCAGGGCACTGCTCATTGCTGAAAAAATGAAAGCAAGATTGGGAGGAGTATTCTGGTTTGTTGCAGTCAATACCCAGAATATGAGCAACTGCTGCACACCAACCAGCATCAAAACCGTAATGCACTGCTGAAATGGCGTGAACATGCGCAAGCGTTGATAAAGCGTGAGCGCAGCATAGGCAATCAAGGTCAGGGCTATAGCGTTGAGCCCTAGCAAGGTCCCTTCGAGTACATCAACAAAAAAACCAACACACCAGGCAGAAATCAGCCCTACTCTTGCGGGCAGGGCAATTACCCAGTAAATCACCACAAGTGCCATCCATTCCGGGCGCCACATTTCCAGCCAGCCTGGCAAAGGCGCCATACCCAGAATTGCGGCAAGCAGAATGGTCAGCAGAATTACCCATCCTCCGCGATATTTACCCGGTCCCATTACTCAGTATCCTCCCCATTCTGCAAGGGTATGGTGAGTGTCCCGCTATCCGGTGCAACGGGACTTTCCTGGACAGGTGATTCTGCAGTTGCCGGCATCTCTGCCTCAGATGACTGCACAAGGGAATCCGGAATATGAAAAACCAGGCCCAGGTTCCGGCTGCGATTGATCTGGGCTCTCGGTACAGCAAGCACCTGTGCAAAAGGCTGTCCGGGGTCGTGGATGACGCTGCTTACAACCCCAACAGGATATCCGGGTGGGAAGCGCCCACCAAGGCCCGATGTAACGAGCAAATCTCCTGGCTGGATATCTTCGGTATTCGGAATGTTGTTGAGCGTCAGCATATGCAGGCTGTCGCGCGTACCGGAAGCAATGGCCCTGACACCGTTTCGTTCAATCTGTATGGGGGTAGAGTGCTGCGGATCCGTAATGAGCAACACCCAACTGGACAGCGCTTCCACTTCCACCACCTGGCCCATCAGTCCATCGGCATCGAGCACGGGCTGACCAACAAAAACACCTTCGAGGCTGCCCTTGTTGATAAGCACACGTTTGAGATAAGGATCCGGGGATTCTCCGGTCAGCTGCACACGCACCACAACCTCTTCAACCACTGAAGAGGCCTTGAGCAGTTCATTCAGCCGGTTGTTTTCTGCAGCAAGATGTTCAAGTTTCTGGAGTTGGAAGCTCTGCTGCAGCAACTGGTCACGTAACTGCTCCAGTTCTGCCTGCATTTCACCCCTGCTGCGGAATGTCCCACCCACAGCACCGGTAATACGGCTGGGCAGATCAGCCAGATATTGAACTGGCGTGACCACCATGGATGCGTAGTAACGCACCTGGGTCAGGTAATCGAAACGACTGTCCGCGAACATGAGCCCAAGGGACAGCAGGGTCAGTCCAACCAGGCGATAACCCTGTGACGTGTTATGGACAAAAAGGGATTTGATGGTCTGACCCTCCCCCCTGACTGCTTCAGTCTATTGTCAACAGGTCCAGCGCATGGGTATCCATGAGTTCCATGGCCTTCCCGCCTCCGCGAGCAACACAGGTCAATGGATCATCAGCAACGATAACCGGCAGTCCTGTTTCCTCACTCAGCAGTTTGTCGAGGTCGCGCAACAGTGCCCCCCCGCCTGTCAGCACCAGACCGCTTTCCGCAATATCGGATGCCAGTTCGGGTGGAGACTGCTCCAGTGCACTTTTTACTGCCTGCACGATGGCAGAAAGCGTTTCCTGCAGTGCTTCCAGAATTTCATCGCTGTTCAGTGTAAAACTGCGCGGTACCCCTTCCGCCAGATTACGACCACGCACATCGATTTCACGAATTTCCTTGCTGGTGTAGGCACAGCCGATTTCCTTCTTGATTCGCTCGGCTGTGGCATCACCAATCAGGCTGCCATAGTTGCGACGCACATGTGTGGTAATGGCTTCATCAAAACGGTCGCCCCCTACACGCACGGATTCTGAATACACTACACCGTTGAGCGAGATAATCGCAATTTCAGTGGTGCCACCACCGATATCCACCACCATGGAACCGCTTGCCTGGTCTACCGGCAAACCTGCACCAATAGCTGCTGCCATGGGTTCTTCAATAAGTCTGACTTCACGGGCACCAGCGCCCATGACTGACTCACGAATGGCCCTGCGTTCCACCTGGGTGGATTTGCATGGTACGCACACCAGCACTCTGGGGCTGGGACGAATGAAGCTGTTTTCATGTACCTTGTGTATGAAATGCTGGAGCATTTTTTCCGTTACCTGGAAATCGGCTATAACACCGTCTTTCAGGGGTCGGATTGCCGTGATATTGCCCGGCGTTCTGCCCAGCATCCGTTTGGCATCAGCGCCCACGGCAGTGACCGTTTTCTGGCCGTTGTGGATGCGGATGGAAACTACGGAAGGTTCATTCAGCACTATGCCCTGGTCGCGGACATAGATAAGGGTATTGGCAGTTCCCAGATCTATGGAAAGATCGTTGGAAAACATGCCTCTGAGCTTTTTCAACATTGACTTTGTGTTACCTCAACCAAAAATGGATAACGCCGACCAGGCCGGCCCCGTCAGTCTGTTTCCACAATACCGGTCGTACCGGTGCAGAACAGACTGTCCTTGAGTCATGGCGAGCAGATGAAACAGAAAGTGGCCTGGTCAACGGGAAGTCAGCTGTATGACAGGATCTGCTGACAAAAGCCAGGTCCGGTCATAACCGGCTCCCATACTTACCGGGATTCAATCTGGTACATATACGTAACCTTGCATCGCCCGGGGCAAAACCACAATCAATTGCGAACAGTTTGGCCAAGAGCAGCGAAGTTCCAGTATAATTCGCGCTTTTTTATGCGCGCTTACTCTAGCAATGGCACCCTTACAGAGCAAGCGATAAATCCGGGATAAATGCAGTACTGTGAAGACTTTCACGAGGGCAGCATAAGCTGCACACTGCACCGTTCACTTGTAACCTACGGCAAGCATCATGGCAATTTCGCAAAAAGACATCGAAACCGTTGCCCACCTGGCGCGCCTGCACCTCAGCGAGAATGAAGAGCAGGAAGTGCTGGGCAGCATCAACAGCATTCTGGCAATGATCGATCAAATGCAGGCGGTAGACACCACCAATGTCGAGCCCCTTGCCCACGCCAATGACGCTGCCAGGCAGCGCTTGCGTGAGGATGTGGTCACCGAGACCAATCAGCGGGATAACTTGCTGAAACTTGCACCCAGTGCAGAAAACGGACTTTTTCTTGTTCCCAAGGTCATTGAATGAAACCCCGGGAAATACCGAACACCTGCGCATCAATAACTCGCAGTAACCAGACGGAATGATCATCAAATGCTGAACCAGGGCCTGACCGAAATTTCCAGAGCTTTAACCCGCGGAGACTATACAAGCGCGGAACTGACTGCTGCCTATCTTGAGCGTATCGAACAGCACAACAGCGGGCTGAATGCCTATATCACCATTACCGGAGAACAGGCGCTGTCCCAGGCAAATGCGGCAGATGCCTTGCGTGCCTCCGGCAACGCGGGCCCCTTTACTGGCGTGCCGCTGGCCCACAAGGACATTTTCTGCACAACCGGCATCCGGACTTCCTGTGGATCGAGGATGCTGGACAATTTTATTGCACCGTACAACGCCACCGTAGTGGAAAAGTTCAATCAGGCCGGTGCCGTTATGCTGGGCAAAACCAACATGGATGAGTTTGCCATGGGCTCTTCCAATGAAACCAGCTGGTATGGACCTGTGCGTAATCCCTGGAACAGGGAACTGGTGCCGGGTGGGTCTTCCGGAGGATCAGCAGCGGCAGTAGCAGCCCACCTGTGCCCTGCGGCCACAGCCACTGATACCGGCGGCTCCATCAGACAGCCCGCTTCATTCTGCGGACTTACCGGTATCAAGCCCACCTATGGCCGGGTATCACGCTGGGGGATGATCGCGTTTGCCTCAAGCCTTGACCAGGCAGGTGTACTGACACGCAGCGCCGAAGATGCCGCCCTGATGATGAATGTCATGTCCGGTTTTGATCCGAAGGACTCCACCAGTGTAGAGCTGCCAGTACCCGATTACCTGGCAGACATCGACAAACCCCTGCAGGGACTGCGCATAGGACTGCCGAGCCAGCATTTTGCCGAAGGCCTTGGCAAGGATGTCGAGCTGCAGATAAGAGCCGCACTTGCCGAGTTCGAAAAGATGGGAGCAACACTGAAAGAAATCAGTCTTGATAACAGCCATCTTTCTGTTTCTGCCTATTATGTCATTGCGCCTGCCGAAGCCTCTGCCAACCTCAGCCGTTATGATGGGGTGCGCTATGGCTATCGCTGCAACAACCCTGTTGACCTTGAGGATCTATACAAACGCTCCCGCGCCGAGGGTTTTGGTGCTGAAGTCAAACGCCGCATCATGGTGGGAACCTATGCGCTTTCAGCAGGTTATTACGACGCCTATTACAAAAAAGCCCAGCAGATCAGACGACTGATCAAGGAAGACTTCATGCGGGCATTTGCTGAAGTTGATGTAATCATGGGGCCCACTTCGCCCCACACTGCCTTTGCACTCGGTTCCAAAACAAAGGACCCGGTCAAGATGTATCTGGAAGACATCTACACGATTGCAGTGAACCTGGCAGGACTGCCCGGCATGTCCATCCCGGCCGGTATGGTTGATGGCCTGCCTGTCGGCTTGCAGATAGTCGGACGGGATTTCGATGAAACACGGCTGCTGAACATTGCACACAGGTTCCAGCAGGCAACCGACTGGCACACACGCACGCCTGGCGTGTAAAACCACAACAGCAGACGAGACAAGTATCATGGCATGGGAAACAGTGATAGGGCTTGAAGTACACGTACAGCTTGCCACAGCTTCCAAATTGTTTTCTGGTTCCAGCACGCGCTTTGGCGCAGAGCCCAACACACAGGCCAACATCTTCGACCTGGCACTGCCAGGCACACTCCCCGTGCTCAACGGGGAGGCCCTGCGAATGGCAGTGCGGTTCGGCCTTGCCATAGGTGCTGAAATCGGTCGCACTTCCGTTTTTGACCGCAAGAATTATTTCTATCCCGATCTGCCAAAGGGTTACCAGACCAGCCAGCTGGAATTTCCTGTAGTTGGCAAGGGTTCGCTTGTCATTGCACTGGAAGATGGCAGCACCAGAACCATCGGTATTACCCGAGCACACATGGAGGAAGATGCAGGAAAATCACTGCACGAGGAATTCACCAAGGAAACCGGAATTGACCTCAACCGCGCAGGCACACCACTGCTGGAGATTGTTTCCGAGCCTGAACTGCGCACAGCAAAAGAGGCAGTTGCCTATCTCAAGAAACTGCATTCGCTGATACTTTACCTCGGCATCAGCGATGGCAACATGGCCCAGGGATCCATGCGTTGCGATGCCAATGTGTCAGTACGCCAGGTCGGTGATACTGAATTCGGCACACGCACCGAAATCAAGAATATCAACTCATTCCGCTTTGTGGAAAAAGCCATCACGATAGAAGCACAAAGACAGATCGAAATTCTGGAAGACGGCGGCAGGATCATCCAGGAAACACGACTTTATGATTCAGACAAGAATGAAACACGATCCATGCGCAGCAAGGAAGTGGCCAACGACTATCGCTATTTTCGCGAACCTGATCTGCTCCCTGTCGTAATTGACGAAGCATTCATAGAGGAAATTCGTGCTTCCCTGCCGGAGCTGCCGGATGTCAAAGCGCTGCGCTTCCAGAGCGATTACAGTCTCAGCGAATATGACGCAACAGTACTGGCTGCAGACAGGGACACTGCAGACTTTTTCGAAGCTGTGGCAAAAGACTGTGAAGACGCCAAACTTTCTGCAAACTGGGTTATGGGCGACCTGCAGGCAGCACTGAACAAGCTTGAGATTTCCATTACAGCCAGCACTGTCTCCAGCGCAGCGCTTGCCGGCCTCATCAAACGGATAAAGGACAACACAATTTCATCCAAAATTGCCAAAACCGTTTTTGAAGCCATGCTCAACGGTGAAGGGACTGCGGATGAAATCATTGCAGCCAAGGGTCTGAAACAGGTAACAGATACCGGTGCGATAGAAAAGATAATCGACAGTGTCCTTGCCAACAGCCAGGCCCAGGTTGAGCAGTATCGCAGTGGCCAGGAAAAAGTATTCGGCTATTTCGTCGGTCAGGTAATGAAGGAAAGTCGTGGCAAGGCGAACCCTGCCCAGGTGAATGAAATACTGAAACGCAAACTGGGTAATTGAAATTCCGACCCAATACAGAGAATCAAATGAAGTCAGAAAAGAAAAGCGGCGCAGAACGCACCCAACTCGCAGTCAGGGATGAATGGTGGAGCGATGAACGGGTTCGTTCATTTCTCGGCATGGAAACGGTTGACGGGATTGGTCGTGATTATCATGTATTGCTGAAAGCCTACAGGGGTATGGTCCCCGAAGCCTTCGGCCGGTTTGTGGCTTTTTTCATTGAAGAGGGCCGCAACCTGAATGAGCCGGGCCCGGATGGACGCACTATCTACAAACTGGTTGCCACGCACAGGAATTCAACGGAATATGCCCTGATTCTGGAAAAGGCCGGAGCAGCTTGACCGGAATTTTCGCGTAACTGGAAAAAGGGATTGCCTGCCATGCTGAAAAACCGTCCACAGCTCAGCAGGAACATGGACAAGAACAATGCACTGGCCGTATTTGCCGGGCTTCTTGCACTTTCTGTTGTTGCCGCTGTCCTCTACCCACTTGTACCCCCCCCTCGTCTTCAACAGCTGGATAGCGTTGCAGATATTGACTCATGTGCTGCGTTTTTTTGGCGGCTTCCAACTGGTTGCCAGCAGCCATGACATGGAAAAATACCGGCGCTCGGTCAATCAATTCACAGCCATACTGGTGATTTCCGGCATGCTGTGGGGACTGACAGGTTTCATGGCTGCCCGGTGGGGAAACAACCTGCATCATCTGCTGATACTGGCAGTGGTAACAGGCCTTGTTGGTGGCTCCATTTCAACGATAAGTCCCATTTTCAAGGCCTTCATGGGTTTTATCATCCCTGCCACCGTATTGCAGTCACTGAGCTTCTATTTCAGCAGCAATGTTGCCGTCATGGGCCGCGAACCATTCTATGAGGTTTTCATCAGCCTGCTGATTCTCCTGTACATGATTGTCATCTACCAGGCCGGCATGACACTGCAAAAATCACGGGTGGATACTCTGGATCTGCAGAATGCCCTGCAGACATCGAAGGAAAGAGCCGAATGGGCCAGCAATGCCAAAAGCCGATTTCTCTCCAGTATTTCCCACGAGCTCAGGACTCCACTCAATGCAATCATGGGATTTGCCCAGCTGCTTGAACTGGATGAAACCCTGGACCGCAAGCAGCACGAACAGGCAGAACAGATCATGCATGCCAGTGAACACCTGCTTGCCCTGATAAGCCAGGTGCTGGAACTGTCAAGAATTGAAGCCGGTGACATGCAGATACATGCTGTAGACTTTGAATTGTCGGCATTGAG
>JAURLQ010000020.1 GCA_030831125.1 Gammaproteobacteria bacterium | reverse complement strand
CAATGAAACGATGGAAGAACTTGAGGGTTACATTACAGAAGGGCTTGAGGGTATTACTGCCCTGATCATGGATGGCAAGCTGCTCACGCTCCTGTTGCCAGCCAATGTTGAATTACAAATTATCGAAACGCCCCCTGCAATGAAAGGGGCTTCAGCTACCAGTCGTGCGAAGCCGGCAAAACTGAGTACTGGTCTTGAAGTGCTGGTGCCGGAATATCTGGAAAACGGGGAATATATCAAGGTATCGACCACAACAGGAAAATACCAGTCCAGGGCATGAAGCTCCGGTTCTGACGGGACCCTGCATTTTCAGTCATCGATATCCAGCCCGTCTTCTGTGTCGCAATCCCTGAGAATGGTATTCATCCGGCCAGTGTCACTGTTGATCAGATCAAGGTCGTATTTTTCAGAAATATCTTTCCAACTTTGGGCGTATTCACAAAGAAACTCTTCCCGGGGCGGTCGCCAGTTGCCTATGCCCCGTTCGCGCTTTCTGCGCGCAGTATCCCGGCCAACCGGAATGAGGTTATAGGGGTCATTGGCAAACTGTACCCGCTTGCCATAGTCCCACTGATACCCGTTGGTGGAATTGGCATAGATCGGTGGAATGATGTGGTCTACATCCAGTGCGGCAGCGCGGGTGAATTCCTCTCCGGTATATTCGTCTATCCAGAGTCCTTCACGAATTTCACACTGGCGTGGGTTGGTCCAGGTAACCGGGACACGGGAGGTGTTTTCCAGAACCACGGTACGCATGGTCTTGCAGCCTTCTGCGATTTCCGGAAAGGGCCAGTCTTCTTCCAGATAATAGAGGTCGCGCTGGTTGTTGCTGAGCGGACGTGACCTGAACCGGTTGCGATCAACTGTTGGTACGCAGCCATCCAGATGGCAGTGATAAAAACCCTGGTTGTCCCAGTGGCCACCATTCTGGTCAAACTGTTTGTCTATATGGGCCTGCGATGCACTGATGTAGAGGCTGCAGGCAGTTCCGATCAGGGCAAGATGCCAGGTACGCACGGTCATGTCCTCCGGTTTGATCAATTCCCGATGCCATGAACAGACCCGGAATCAGGTGCTGTTCTTGCAACGTGCCATATTGTCAGTAAACCCGCTTTTGTATGCTTGTGCAACGTTGTGAGGGGACACTGCAGGAGAATCCTGCCCTGGTATCCCCGGTCAAATTGCCGAGAGCTTTTGCAGTTGTCCGGTCAATTGTGTGACTGAATGCTGCGCTGCCGCCAGTGTTTCACGGACCTTGCCAACCACAGCTTCCGGGGCATTGGCCACAAACTTCTCATTGGCAAGTTGCCCTTGCTGGCGCGCTATCTCGTTCTGCAGTTTGTCGATTTCTTTCTGCAGGCGAGCTGTTTCTGCTTTTACATCAATAAGACCTGCCAGAGGTACAAGGATTTCCATGCTGCCTGCCAGTTGCATCGAGGCAGGAGGCGCGTCGTCCTCCAGCCAGTTTACCGATTCCAGTTTGGCCAGTTTCTGCAGCGACTGCTGATGGCGCAGGAGCAGTTCCCGGTCCTTGTCGCTACCCTTGTTGAGCAGAACCGGGATCACTTTGGCAGGAGAAATATTCAACTCTCCCCGGATATTGCGAATGGCGATGATCACTGACTTTAGCCATTCGATTGCCATGTCTACATCATCCCTGATGGCATCGGGAACTTCAGCCGGGTAGGGCTGCAGCATGATGGTTTCACCGGCAATTCCAAGCTGGGGTGCAGCCTTGAGCCAGATTTCCTCTGTAATGAAAGGGATCAGCGGGTGAGCCATTCGAAGGCTTTGCTCCAGCATGTTCAGGAGTGTGAAACGTGTTGCGTTCTGCTGGGCAGCAGAGGCTTTCTCATCCCACAGCACCGGTTTGGACAGTTCCAGGTACCAGTCGCAATACTCGTTCCAGAAAAAGTCGTAAATGGCCTGGGATGCCAGGTCGAAACGGTAATTGGCAATACTCTCATTGACAAGGCGCAGGGCGCGCTGGAAACATGACTGTATCCACAGGTCTGCAGTAGAGTAATCACTGTTTGAAGCAGGTCTGGTAACAGCATGAGCATCGGTGTTCATGAACACATAGCGGGCTGCATTCCATATCTTGTTGCAGAAATTGCGATATCCCTCCATGCGACCCAGATCGAAATTGATATCACGACCGGTGGAAGCAAGTGAATAGAAGGTATAGCGCATGGCATCGGTGCCATGTGCGGCAATGCCGTCCGGAAATTCCTTGCGGGTTTTTTTTTCAATTTTCGCTGCCATCTGGGGCTGCATCATGCCGCTGGTGCGCTTGTTGACTAGGGTTTCCAGATCAATACCGTCGATGAGGTCTATGGGGTCGAGGACATTGCCTTTCGACTTGGACATTTTCTGTCCTTCAGCATCCCGGATCAGGCCATGGATATAAACCGTTTTGAATGGAATCTGGCCGGTGAATTTCAGGGTCATCATGATCATCCGGGCAACCCAGAAGAAAATGATGTCGAAACCGGTAACCAGTACATCGGTAGGATGGAAGCGCCTGAGTTCCTCGGTGTCTTCCGGCCAGCCGAGTGTGCCGAAGGTCCACAGTGCGGAAGAGAACCAGGTGTCCAGTACATCCTCGTCCTGGCTCAGCACCATATCTGCTGAGAGCTTGTACTTGCGACGTACCTCGGTTTCACTTTCTGCAACATAAATATTGCCGTCCCCGTCATACCATGCCGGTATGCGATGTCCCCACCACAGTTGTCGGCTGATACACCAGTCCTGGATATCACGCATCCAGGCAAAATAGGTATTTTCCCAGGTTTTGGGGACAAAACGGATATCACCGTTTTCGGCTGCCCTGATGGCAGGTTCCGCCAGGGTCTTTGTTGCCACATACCACTGGTTGGTCAGGAAAGGTTCGATGACCACGCCGCTGCGGTCACCACGGGGGACTTTCAGTTTGTGAGGTTCAATCTTGTCCAGCAGTCCTGCGGTATCCATGTCGCGCACAAGTTGTTTGCGACAGTCGAAACGGTCAAGGCCCTGATAGGCTGCAGGGGCAAGCTCACTGATTGCACCGTCCCTGGTCAGGATGTTGATCATAGGCAGTGAATGACGTTGCCCGACTTCATAGTCGTTGAAATCGTGGGCAGGGGTGATCTTGACGCAACCGGTACCGAATTCGGGATCGACATAATCATCGGCGATGATCGGGATCGTGCGATCGCATAGGGGCAACTTTACCTGCTTGCCGATCAGGTGCCTGAACCTTTCATCATCCGGATGCACCGCAACAGCAGAATCTCCGAGAAGGGTTTCCGGACGTGTGGTGGCAATGGTGATGTAGCTTTTGCCATCTGCTGTGGTGGCACCGTCGCAAAGCGGATAATGGAAGTACCAGAAGTGGCCGTTTTCCTCCTCGGAAACCACTTCCAGATCTGAAATGGCGGTATGCAGTTTGCAATCCCAGTTGACCAGACGGTTGCCACGGTAGATAAGCCCATCGTCATACAGACGAATAAAAACTTCCTGCACGGCTCTGTAGAAGCCGGGGTCCATTGTGAAGCGCTCGCGTGTCCAGTCTATGGAGGAGCCGAGCCTGCGTAACTGTCGGGTAATTGTGGAGCCTGATTCCTCTTTCCATTCCCAGACTTTTGCGACGAAATCTTCGCGGCCCAGCTCTATGCGGTTGGTTCCCTTTGCCTGCAGTTGTCTTTCGACGACCATCTGGGTGGCGATACCGGCATGGTCTGTGCCGACCTGCCAGCGTGTGGGTTGGCCTTTCATGCGGTGATAGCGGATGAGGGCATCCATGATGGCGTTATTGAAGCCATGCCCCATGTGGAGGCTGCCGGTGACATTCGGCGGCGGAATCATGATGCAGTAGGGCTGCCCGTTACCTCCGGGACTGAAATAGCCTTTTTCTTCCCAGTTTCTGTACAGGGCGCCTTCTATGGCGTGTGGGTCGTAACTCGAATTCATGGATAACTGCACTTTTGAGTGAATAGGCAGCCGGCGGCTGCAGAAAGCCCCACATTATAGCCCGAGCTGAAGGCCCTTTCCCATGCTGACGGGGATTGGGTAGTGGTGTGGTTTGAAGGTCAGCAGATGTTTGCCAAACGGCTTGGCATTATTGGGTCTGAGACCTTCTGCGGCACGGATGGCGCAGTTGAGCCCCCATGGACGGGTTCACGTTGTGTCGAAGAAACAATAATGCCAAGTCGCTCTACCAACGGGATTAAAGACATTCAAACCAGACATCTGCTCGGGATCGGATACTGGACTGGTCGGAATGCTACTCAGGCTGGCCATCATAACTGATGGTGCTGCAGCTCATGACCCGACTGTTTGTAGGTATTCCATTTTTCGCGCCCCAGCGCCTTGGCAGCGTCATTATTGATTACGAATTCTGCAATGCTCTCCAGAGAGGCATGATGGGCAGGAATGCTGTCGGTCAGGTTGAGCAGGGTGCCTTCAGCCGGTTCCATTGCAGGCCAGCAGAGTGTCAGGCCAGAGCTGTTGTTTTCAGAGGCAAGGGAATGTGGCAGAAAGCTCTCGGGTGTGTATTGCCACAGCAGAGTATCGAGTTCCCTGGCAGCATCCTCGTCTTCGGCAAGAATGTGCACTGCGCGCCCCTGCTTTTGCAATTGTTCACAGAGCCTGCAGACCAGGGCAATCCTGGACTGGGGGCTGTGCTGTTTGAGCAGGTAGAAATTGACCTTGGACATAGTATTGCTGCAAATACATTTTCAGGGGCGCATGGCAGTGCGCCGGCTTTCATCCTGGTCAGTTATTGAGCAGGTATTCCATCAACAGGGGTACTGGTCTGCCCGTTGCACCCTTGGCATTGCCCTGCAGCCATGCGGTGCCGGCAATATCAAGATGTGCCCACTTGTAGGACTTGGTAAAGCGGGCAAGGAAACAGCCGGCTGTTATCGCACCAGCCTTGGGTCCGCCGATATTTGCGATATCCGCAAAATTGCTGTTGAGCTGCTCCTGATACTCTTCCCAGATGGGCAGGCGCCAGCAAGGGTCCAGACTGTCCTGGCCACACTGGTAGAGTGTTTCCGCCAGTTTGTCGTCATTGCTCATCATGCCACTGACAACCGAACCCAGCGCCACGATGCAGGCACCGGTGAGAGTGGCGATATCTATAACCGACTTTGGTTTGTATCTGTCGATGTAGGTAAGGGCATCACACAGTACAAGTCGACCTTCTGCATCGGTATTGAGAATTTCAATGGTCTGCTTGCTCATGCTGGTGACGATGTCGCCCGGTTTGTTGGCACAGCCGCTGGGCATATTTTCAGCACTGGCAATGACGCCGACCACGTTGATTCGGGGTTTGAGTTCACACAAGGCTGTCATCACACCCAGCACACTGGCAGCACCGCACATGTCATATTTCATTTCATCCATGGCAGCACCGGGTTTGAGGCTGATGCCACCACTGTCAAAGGTAATGCCCTTGCCAACCAGGATATCGGGCCTGGTGGTAGCAGACGCACCCCGGTACTCCATGATGATGAGAGCGGAAGGTTCGTCACTGCCCTTGCCAACAGAAAGCAGGGAATGCATGCCAAGCTTTTTCATCTGTGCTTCTGTGAGCACTTTGGTTTTCAGCAGGGAACGATTTTTGGCAGCCAGCTGGTGCGCTTGTTCCCCCAGATAGGTAGGTGTGCAGATATTGCCAGGCAGGTTGCCGAGTTGGCGGGCTATATTCATGCCATTGCCGACTGCTGCACCTGTGACCAGGCCCTTTGCCAGAGCTGTCCGCTCCTTGCTGTCAGACAGTATTGCGGCAATGCGTGAAGGCATTTTTGACTTCGCTACCCTGGCCTTGGTGGCAGTGTAGCGATAGATGAGAGTCATGAGATTTCTGGCAACAAGCTCGCCCTTGCGCACTGCATTGAGGTCTTTTACCGGCAGATCGGCAATGGCCAGCGCAGCATCGGCAAAGCCGTATTTTTCCAGTATCTTGCCGGTGCTGGTCATCAAGGCGGAAAATGCTTTCGCATCAAGTTCTTTTGCTTTGCCGGCACCCACCAGCAGAATACGCTGGGCCCTGATACCATCCTGTTTCTGCAGAAGCAGGCTTTCACCTTTTTTGCCACTGATGTCTCCCTTGCTGACGAGTTTGCTGATGGCCTTGCGGGAGGCCTTGTCCAGCGCTGCTGTCAGTGTCGGGAGTGAACCATCTTCATATATGGCTGCTACCAGGCACTGAGTGGTCAGGGTAAGGGGATTACTGCTTTTGGCGGTGAAGTTCATGGCCGGCTTGTTCCTGCGTCTTGAATGGTTGGCGAAAATTCTACTCTTCGCAGGCACGCTTTTGAACCGGCCATGTCTGCAATCCAGTCATATTTGATGACTTTTTTAAACTGGGACACTACTGTGAATTCAAGGACTCGGCGCTGGTTCATGATGACTGCTAGAATGCACACATGATACTCACCCGTTATCTCAACAGACAGGTCCTGCAAGCTACTGCAGCATTGTCGTTTGTCCTGCTGGTAGTTGCCGTGCTGGGACGGCTGTTGCGCTATCTGGGTCAGGCTTCACAGGGAGAGCTCGATCCGGGCGTGCTGCTGATCCTGATGGCCTATCGCATACCGGGCTTTCTTCAGCTTATCCTGCCGCTGGCGTTGCTGCTGGGCATACTGCTGGCCTACGGACGCATGTATGCTGACAACGAAATGACAGTACTGGGTGCCTGCGGTATCAGTGGCAAGCGACTGTTCAGGATAACCCTGCTCTCCTCGGTGTTTACCGCAATGTTTGTGGCCTCTCTGAGCCTCTATCTTACACCCCGCTCCTTGGCGCGTGCGGCAGCCCTTATTGAAACCCAGGCCAATCTGAATGAATTCGATCTCATGGTACCGGGTATATTCCAGAATATGTCCGACGGCGCGAGAACCAGTTATGCACAAACCATGGAAGAGGGGGTGATGTACCAGGTTTTCATGCATGAGGCCCAGGCAGATCGTGTGATTGTGGCCGAATCTGCCCAACTGGCCGAAGGCGAGGATGGCCGGCGTCTCGTGGAGTTCAGAAACGGTTCTCTAACGGAAGGACTGAACGGTGACAAACCTCTGACCGTAACCTCGTTTGCCACAATGGGAGTGGTATTGCCGCAGCGGGAACTGGTTTTCGAGCCGGTTCTGGATGTGGAGGCCATGCCCAATGGTGAACTGTTCAATGCCGGGACCGCAGATCAGCGTGCTGAACTGCAATGGCGCTTCTCGCTGGTTGTGCTTATCCCGGTACTGACCCTGTTGGCGGTGCCGTTCAGCCGTGTGAACCCCAGAGAAGGGCAGTTTGCCCGCATAGTCCCGGCGATTCTGCTGTATGTGGGCTATTTCGGCCTGCTGCTGGTCAGTCGTGATCTGATAGCAAGGGACAGTTTACCGGCATCGGTCGGCTTGTGGTGGGTGCATGCCATGTTTGCGATCATTGGCTGGTTGCTGATCAGTGGCAAGGCCGCCACTCTGCCCGGGCTGGGACGGTTTGCCCATGTCTAGACTGGACAGGCATATCCGCAGCACAGTGCTGGGCAGCATGGCACTGGTACTGCTGGTGCTGGGCGGGCTGGATCTGCTGTTCTCGGCAGTTGACGAGCTTGGGGATACCGACGAAATCTACGGCGCCGGCAGTGCCCTGGCGTATGTACTGTTCACTTTTCCGCGACATCTTTACGAGCTGATCCCGATGAGCGCAATGATCGGGGCTCTGGCCGGGCTTGGCATGCTGGCTTCCCAGAATGAGCTGGTGGTGATGCAGGCTTCAGGTGTGAGCAAGGGACGCATTGTGTATTCAGTGATGAAACCCACCCTGATCGTGATGGTACTTGGTCTGGTGCTTGGAGAACTGATAGCCCCTCCGCTGGAACTGCGCGCAGAAGTGAACAGATCCATCGCCCAGGGCGAAGCTGTTGGCCTGTCCCGCTTCGGACACTGGGAACGCGATCAATCCGTATTCATCCATTTCAATACTGTTGAACCGGAAGGTGTGCTTTATGGCGTTACCATTCTGGGCTTTGATGAGGATCATCAGATAGTGAGCGAAGTACAGGCACAGCGGGCGGTTTATACCGGGCAGCTCACAGCAGATTCGGGGCAGGGATTGCCGGGCACTGCAGAGGCAAGGGAAACTTCCCGCTGGATGCTGCAGGAAGGAAGGGAGAGACTGTTCATGCGTGAAGGAAATGATGTAAACGTGGAACAGAACGATTTCATCTCACGTAGCCGGGATATGGATCTGAGTCCTGATCTGCTGCAGGTTCTGCTGGTGGATCCTGACAATATGGCTATCCGGGACCTGTATCGTTATGCCGCAAGATTTGAAAGTCAGGGGCTGGATGCCGCACCTTACTTTCTGGCCTTCTGGAAAAAGGCACTGCAGCCATTTGCTACCGCAGTACTGGTACTGCTGGCAGTGTCCTTTATCTTCGGCCCGCTGCGTGAAGCCACCATGGGCTCAAGAGTGTTTACTGCCATCTGTTTCGGTCTGGTTTTTACAGTGTTGCAGCAACTCATGCACAACGTCAGTCTGGTCTATCAATTCCAGCCGCTGTTTGCGGTCATGTTGCCCCTGCTGCTTTGTGCAGGAATCGGGATGTTGCTCTTCCGACGAGCCATTTGACCATGCTGCGGTCACCTTTGGGTCAGGACCACCACTGATCCGGAGGCAATATCCGGCCAGCTGCGCTTTTGTGTATCAAAAAAGCTCCACCAGTACCCGATTCCAGCAAGTCCCAGCGCTATTGGTGCAGTCACAAAACGCAAAAGCACCTGCTTCCAGCTGATGGAGGATCCGTCTGCATTCTGGATCTTCAGTTTCCAGGCTTGCATGCCGATGGTCTGGCCGCTGTTGGTCCAGAACCAGCCGAAGAACAGGAAGGCACTACCCAGCATGGAAGCAAACAGGGTGTACTGGTACAGAGGGTCGAGCTCTATGGCTTCTCCTTCTATGGTGCGTGCCTCTTCAATACCGAAGAGGGACAGCACCGCAAAGCCGACCACAATCCAGATCGCGATGACCACGATGCTGTCGTAGACAATGGCGGCAAGTCGGCGCCAGAGTGCGGCTGACGTGATATCTGCTGGTGTCGTCATGATATTCCCCTTTCAATCGGTCTATTCTACCCCAACCATCACAAGGACTACTGTGTAAACACAGTTTGCCTGTACTCGGTGCTGAGCTTGTGTAAAAGTCCTGTCATAATCGCGCCTTCTCGATGAACAGTGTTGAACTTGGCTGTCCATACTCAATAGATGCCCTTGTACGATGGATGAACAGGATACTGAATACGCCTACTTTTCGACCGATCCTTCCTGGTCGAATCATTATCTATGGCCACCTCTGCAAAAAATATTGAGTAATCTGCAGTTGTCAGACCGGCGCATCTTTGAAGTTGGCTGTGGAAGCGGCGCTACTGCAAACATGCTCGCCGGGTGTGGTTTTGCAGTTACCGCCATTGATACTTCAGCACAGGGAGTAGCTCTGGCAAGAGATGCGTTTCCACATGTACATTTTGATGAGCGTTCTGCCTACCATGATCTGGCAGCTGAATATGGCACCTTTCCCATTGTAGTAAGTCTGGAAGTTGTAGAGCATTGTTTCTGGCCTCGCAAATATGCGCAGACTGTCCATGATCTTTTGCAACCCGGTGGCGTAGCCATCATTTCCACACCCTATCATGGCTATCTGAAAAACCTGGCATTGGCAGTGACCAATAGACTTGATGATCACTTCACCGCCCTGTGGGATGGTGGACATATCAAATTCTGGTCGGAGAAAACCCTGCGTATCCTGCTGGAGGAAGCCGGTTTCCGGGAAGTGGGTTTTATCAGGGCAGGCAGGATTGCCCCTTTGGCAAAATCGATGATCGCCATAGCAAAAAAGTGAACTGATACCCTGTTTTCACCCACCACGTAACATCAAATAGAACATCAAAGGGACACCCATGGGCGTTACAACTGACAGAGTAACGAGGTGTTCGGAGTGAGAAGCCTTCGAGCGAACTGAGCTCACCCTGGTAGGCCGGGAGCCACTTAAACCTGAGTGGGTGTCCCGTCATTTATCGTCATTTTATTTCGTCAATTCAGGCCAATACTTGACTTTACAGGCCACACCCCCAACAATTCGCGCCCATGAAAAGCGTCAACACAATTATCAAAGGCATTATTACCGGGCACCGCTAGGTGGGTTGGTCTGTTGCGCATTGTCACAGAATCTGAATAACCCGCCACCAGGCGGGTTTTTTTTGTTTTAAGGTACATGAATTTGGGATGTTGTCAGTCCCGGGAGTAACAGGTGAAATATTCGGGAATCAACCATCAGACCGACCCGGCAAACCTGCCGGAGTATGTGGCCTTCATGGATACCACCCTGCGCGACGGCGAACAGACCCAGGGTGTGTCTTTTTCTGCTGGCGAGAAACTCAATATTGCACAGGCCCTGCTGGATTCCCTGAAAGTAGACCGTATCGAAGTGGCATCTGCCCGTGTATCCAGAGGGGAACAGGATGCAGTCCGTTCCATCACTGCCTGGGCCGCAGAACACAATTTGCTGGATCGTGTCGAAGTGCTGGGCTTTGTTGATGGCACCCACAGTGTTGACTGGATATGCGATGCGGGGGGCAGGGTACTCAACCTGTTGACCAAGGGCAGCGAGTTGCATTGCCACAACCAGCTGAGCAAAACCCTGGAAGATCATGCGGCTGACATCCGCAGAACTGTCGACTATGCAAGGGAAAAGGGTTTGCGCTTGAACGCCTATCTTGAGGACTGGTCCAATGGTTATCGTGACAATCCTGACTATGTGTTCAGTTTGATGACACTGATAGGTGATTGCGGCATCGAGCATTTCATGCTTCCCGATACCCTGGGTGTGATGAGTCCAGCCGAGGTATACCGGGCCCTTGCCGATATGAAAAGCCGCTTTCCCAACCAGCTTTTTGATTTTCATCCCCATAATGATTACGGGCTGGCCACAGCCAACTGCATGGCTGCGGTGGAAGCAGGAATCACTACACTGCATTGCACCATGAACTGCCTGGGAGAGCGTGCAGGTAACGTGTCGCTCGCAGAAATTGCAGTTGTTCTCAAGGACAAGATGGGGGTCCGGACATCCATAGATGAAACCAACCTGGCATCGGTAAGCAAGATTGTTGAGAGCTTTTCAGGCAAGCGGGTAGCGGCCAACCAGCCGATACTGGGAGCAGATGTTTTCACCCAGACTGCCGGCATCCATGCCGATGGTGATGTAAAGGGTGGTCTTTATGAGACCCAGCTCAGCCCGGAACGTTTTGACCGCAAGCGAACCTACGCGCTGGGCAAGCTGAGCGGCAAGGCATCTGTGCTGAAAAACATCGAGGAACTCGGGATCAGCCTTTCACCGGAGAACCTGAAAAAAGTGCTGCTTGAAGTGGTTGCCCTTGGTGATTCCAAGGAAACCATTACAGCTGACGACCTGCCTTTTATTATTGCTGATGTACTGGAAAGCAACGACTACCAGCACATAAGCCTGGTTGATTGCCAGATCAGCAGCCAGTTTGGCAAACCATCAATAGTGGATCTGACTGTGACCATCAATGGCTCTGAGCACAGTGCCAGTGGTCAGGGCAATGGCGGCTTCGATGCCTTCATGGTGGCCTTGACCAAAATCCTGTCCGGTGTCGGATTCACCATGCCTGAGCTGGTGGATTATTCAGTGCGTATACCACCGGGCGGTAAAACCGCAGCATTTACAGAATGTACAATTACATGGGCAGGAGAGCATCGTAATCTCCGCACCCGAGGGGTACATGCCAATCAGGTCTATGCATCAGTGCTGGCAACCCTGAAAATGGTAAATACGCGTTTACATGGTATGCAGCAATGATAGATCTCAGAAGCGATACGGTTACCCGCCCGACTGAAGCCATGCGAAAGGTCATGTCAACGGCCGAGGTAGGCGACGATGTCTGGGGTGATGATCCTACAGTCAACCAGCTTGAGGCGCTGGCCGCCGACATGTTGGGAAAAGAGGCTGCATTGTTTGTGCCCAGCGGTACCCAGTCCAATCTGGTGGCACTGCTTACCCATTGTCAGCGTGGTGATGAATACCTGGTTGGCCAGGATGCCCATACCTACAAATATGAAGGCGGGGGAGCTGCTGTGTTGGGCAGTCTTCAGCCTCAGCCATTGTCAATCCAGCAGGATGGCACTATTGCGCTTGAGCATATCCTCGGTGCTATCAAACCCCACGACTTCCATTTTGCCCGTACCCGTTTGCTGTGTCTGGAAAACACCATTGCCGGGCGGGTATTGCCGCTAGATTACATTGCAGCGGCCTGTTCCCTGGCAAAAGACTGCAACCTGACTACCCATCTGGACGGCGCCCGGGTGTTCAATGCCGCAGTCAAACTGGGCTGTCGGGTGGATCAGATCGCGAAAGACTTTGATTCGGTATCTGTGTGTTTGTCAAAAGGTCTGGGAGCACCTGTTGGTTCTGTGCTTTGTGGAAGCAGGGATTTCATCCATGAAGCCCGACGCTGGCGCAAGATGCTTGGTGGGGGCATGCGGCAGGCCGGCATAATTGCCGCAGCGGGGATCTATGCCCTGCAACACAATATCGATCGTCTGGAGGAGGATCATGCCAACGCTGCCTTGCTGGCGGAGTTGCTCGGCAAATTCGACGCGCTGCATATTGATCATGGCTGGGTACAAACCAACATGGTATTCATGACACCGCCCAAAGGCACCAGCGAGGCCCTGACTGACCACCTGAAGCAACAAGGCATTCTTGTTGACCCCGGCAATACCATGAGAATGGTCACGCATATGCAGGTTTCACGCGATGATATAGAAACAGTTGTCAAAGCCATTGTGGCCTTCTACCAGCACTGATTTGACACCTGGACTGAATCCCGGCAATTGGGCGCACTGGCATGCCCCCTGCCATGCGCCCGAAAATCTATCAGAATGTTCAGGGTTTCGGCGCAGCCTGCAGGGCCTGTGCCACCCGATCCCCGAATTCCGAAGTGCTGATCATCTTCACCCCGGAGTCGGCCTTTGACAGATCAGGTGTGGAGAAGCCGGCAGCAAAAACACCCTGCATGGCATCCCACAGATTGCGTGCTTCCTGCGTCATTCCGAAGCTCATTTCCAGCATCATGGCCACAGAACCGATCATGGAGTAGGGGTTGGCAATGTTCTTGCCGGCAATATCCGGCGCAGAGCCATGTGAAGGCTCATAGTAGGCCTTGTTGTCTCCCAGGCAGGCTGAGGGCATCAGACCCAGTGAACCAAGAATACCGCCCCCCTGGTCAGAGAGTATGTCACCGAACATGTTTTCCATGACCATGACGTCAAACATGGTGGGTTTCAGGCACAGATAGGTTGCTGCTGCATCCACCAGAATGTGGATGACCTCCACTTCAGGATAGTCGACCCGGACTTCTTCAAGTACTTCGTTCCACAGCACACTGGACTTGAGCACGTTGGATTTGTGGATATTGTGCAGTACTTTCTTGCGCTTCATCGCAGTATCAAAGGCAACTTTCAGGATATTGCGTATCTGGTCTTCGTCGTATTCCAGAACTTCCTTGACGTACCGTTTGCCTTCAGCATTGACCCCGGTTTCCTTGAGGCCGAAATAGAGACCACCAACAAGTTCACGGATAATCATGAGGTCTATACCTTCGCCGATGATTTCGGGTTTGAGGGGAGAGAAATGTGCCAGCCCCCTGGGCAGATACACAGGTCTGAAATTGGCGTAGGTATTGTAGCGACGGCGCAAAGGCAGCAGCGCTCCGCGTTCAGGTTGCTGGTCAACAGGAATCTTTTTCGATTCTTCGTGGCTCAGGCCAATCGGGCCTTTGAGTATGGCGTCGGCCGCATCACAAACAGCCTTGGTGCTGTCCGGAAAGCTGCTGCCGCATTCAAACCAGGCGCTGGCACCAAACGGGGCATGGGTCAGTTCAAATTCGACATCATTGCGCTCGGCAACCAGTTTGAGGATTTTTACGGCCTCGAGCATGATTTCCGGGCCGATGCCGTCACCGTCGAGCAGAGCAATTTTGTAGGTGGTCATGATTTTCCTGATTAAAGAAGGATGCTGCCAAAAAAGGGGGCAGCACTTTAGCATTTAAGCCTGTCGGCATAAAGTCTGTATTTTCACCGTTTTGTGCCAATTTGGTGCCGATTAACAAGTCAAAGCACCGTGAAAAATAATTTTATCCGTACTAGAATGTCCCGCTTATCGTTGACCTGCTGATGATTG
>JAURLQ010000147.1 GCA_030831125.1 Gammaproteobacteria bacterium | reverse complement strand
TACGGCTCAACCAATCCGGTGAACGTGGTACGTGCCACATTCAAGGGGCTGAAAAACATGAGAGCTCCGGAAGAAGTGGCAGCCAAGCGTGGCAAAACAGTTGAAGAGATAGTCGGGTAATAGTTGGGAAATAGTTAGGTAATATTCGGATAGGGGCTTGTCTTCGGACAAATGGCCCATATTGATTCGGGAAGGTTGAAATCATGGCAGCAAAGACAATCAAAGTGACTCTGAACAAGAGCAAACACGGCATACTGCCAAATCACAAGGCCTGCCTGATCGGTCTTGGTCTGCGGAAAATCCGTCACCAGGTTGAACTGGAAGACACGCCATCAGTTCGCGGCATGATCAATAAAGTCAGTCATATGGTCACCGTAAGCGAATAAACTGCGAAATGAAGCTGCCAAATGCAGGCAGCAGGTTGTTATTGAGGATATACAAATGCGTCTTAATACTCTGAGCCCGGCACCTGGTTCAAGACAGGCACCCAAGCGTGTAGGCCGTGGTATTGGTAGCGGCCTGGGCAAGACCTCTACTCGCGGTCACAAAGGTCAGAAAGCCCGTAAAAGCGGCCATGTACGTCCGGGTTTTGAAGGCGGCCAGATGCCATTGCAGAAACGTCTGCCGAAGTTCGGTTTCTTTTCGCGCATAGGCAGCACGACTGCTGAAATAAGGACTGCAGAACTGAACAAGGTAGAAGGCGGACTGATTACGCTTGAAACCCTGGAAAAAGCCAATTTGATCGATCGCGGCATCAAAAGAGCGAAGATCATGCTGAGTGGCGATGTAACCAGAGCGGTTACAGTTGAAGGGATTGGCGTTACCAAAGGTGCGCGTGCTGCCATTGAAGCGGCTGGCGGAAAGATCGTTGAAGCCAAAGCTGAAGAAGCTGCAGCAGAGTAATTACGGTTGCTGATCAGCTGCAAGCAATTGCCGGCAAGCTGACAGAAAACCACTGAAGAGAAGATATGGCGAAGAACACAATGAATCCAGGCAAGGCGGACGGGCTGGCAGAGCTCAAGGGCCGACTGTTGTTCCTGCTCATTGCCGTAATCGTCTATCGCATAGGCACCCACATACCGGTGCCGGGTATCAACCCTGATCAGCTGGCTGCCCTATTCAACCAGAATCAGGGTACCTTCCTCGGACTGTTCAACATGTTTTCCGGGGGTGCAATCGAGCGTATGAGTATCTTTGCCCTGGGCATCATGCCCTACATTACGGCATCGATCATCATGCAACTGCTGACGGCCACAACGCCGCAGCTGGAACAGCTGAAGAAAGAAGGCGAATCGGGTCGTCGCAAACTGAGTCAGTACACCCGTTACGGTGCGCTGATGTTTGCAACAGTGCAGGCTGTGGCAATAACCACGGGTCTGCTGGCGCAACTGGCATTCAATGCCAACTTCAGCTTCTATTTCACCGCGATCGTATCGCTGGTGACCGGTGCCATGTTCCTGATGTGGCTCGGCGAACAGATTACAGAGCGTGGTGTTGGCAACGGTATATCCATGCTGATCTTCGCAGGTATTGTGGCAGGTCTGCCGGCTGCGGTTGGCCAGTCTCTGGAGCAGGTGAGTGAAGGACAGATTCAGCCTCTTGCCCTTTTCGTGGTAGCTGCTATAGCAGCAGGTGTGATTGCAGTTGTGGTATTCGTGGAACGCGCCCAGCGCAGGATCACGGTGAATTACGCACCCCGTCAGCAGGGGCGCAAGATGTATCAGGGTCAAAGCAGCCATTTGCCCCTGAAAGTGAACATGGCCGGTGTAATCCCGGCAATTTTTGCCAGCAGCTTCCTGCTGTTCCCTGCCTCTCTGGGGCAGTGGTTCGGTCAGAATGAAGGTTACGAGTTCCTGGCGGATCTGGCCCTTGTACTGGGTCCCGGTCAACCGCTGAACGTGCTGCTGTTTACGATTTTGATCGGGCATTCTGCTTTTTCTACACCTCCCTGGTGTTCAACCCCAAGGAGATTGCAGAAAACCTGAGGCGCTCAGGCGCCTTCATCCCGGGTATACGTCCCGGAGAGCAGACTGCCGCTTATGTGGACAATGTCATGACACGCCTGACCCTGTTCGGCGCGGTCTACATTACCCTGATTTGCCTGCTGCCACAGTTCCTGCAGGTAAGTGCCAACGTGCCTTTCCAGCTCGGCGGTACTTCGCTTCTCATTGTGGTCGTGGTGTGTATGGATTTCATGGCACAGGTGCAGAGTCATCTGATGTCACATCAGTACGAATCACTGATGAAAAAATCCAACATCGGCTCCTTCCGTCGATAGACGCAGGTTGGGCCGGGTTGGCAACAGAATTATCGGAGAACCCAGATGAAAGTAAGAGCATCAGTAAAGCGGATTTGCCGCAAATGCAAAATCATCAAGCGTAACGGAGTGGTCCGCGTGATCTGCTCCGAGCCCCGTCACAAGCAGAGACAGGGGTGATTACAGGCTGGTAGCAGCCGGGAAGCCCTTGATTCAACTTGATTTAAGGGTGCTGTACGTATAAGCTTGCCGACCTTTTTTTGCGGCAGTTTTCCCGGGTGAAAACAGTTGGTGATTCTCCTCTGATAGAGAATGGGGATACAGGTAGGAAAATAGCCAACCTGTTGAACTTTAAGGAATTAGTGTAATTCGGCCTTCTCCCTGAACACACAGGGCAAGGTATAGAAACTGGAGTGAAGTTATGGCCCGTATCGCCGGTGTCAACATACCTGACAACAAGCACGTAGTGATTTCCCTGCGCTATGTCTATGGGATCGGTCCCGCTGTGGCCAAAAATCTTTGTGTAGCCACGGGAATCAGTCCTGATGCCAAGGTCAGTGACCTGAGCGAAGAGCAGCTTGACTCTCTGCGAAATGAAATCAGCAAGATTACTGTTGAAGGTGATCTGCGTCGTGAAGTTTCGATGAATATAAAGCGCCTGATGGATCTTGGTACCTATCGTGGTATCCGTCATCGTCGGGGCCTGCCTTGCAGAGGGCAGAGAACCAAGACCAATGCCCGTACCCGCAAGGGTCCGCGCAAGCCGATCAGGAAATAAACCGGTCCCGTCATCGGGCAGGTCGGAAACCGGTCGGTAAAAAAAATTTGATCAGGCAGGACGAAGATCCTGCCAACTGAAGGTAAACGTTAATGGCAAAAGCACCACAAGTCAGGAAAAAGGCAAGAACCTCGGTTTCCGATGGCGTTGCGCATATTCATGCTTCTTTCAACAACACCATCATTACGATCACCGACCGTCAGGGCAACACACTGTCCTGGGCGACCTCCGGAGGATCAGGATTCCGTGGTTCAAGGAAAAGTACTCCTTTTGCTGCCCAGGTTGCAGCAGAGAAAGCCGGCAAGGCTGCTGTTGAGCTTTACAGCCTGAAAAATGTTGATGTCCGCGTCAATGGACCCGGTCCTGGTCGTGAGTCTGCAGTACGCGCACTCAATGCCTGTGGCCTGAAAGTGAGCAACATTACCGACGTAACCCCGATTCCGCATAATGGTTGCCGCCCACCCAAACGGCGCAGGGTATAAACCGGGGTCAGAGTAGAATTACTGACTTACAAGAGATGAATTTTGGTGTGTTTGAGTAATTTTACTCTGACCCCATAAGCGAGGAGATCAGAAAAGATGGCCCGTTATATAGGCCCCAAGTGTAAACAGTCCCGTCGTGAAGGCACCGATCTTTTCCTGAAAAGCGGCCTGCGCTCTCTGGAAGACAAGTGCAAGCTTGAAACTGCACCTGGCCAGCATGGTCAGCGTCGTGGTCGTCTTTCCGATTACGGTGTACAGCTGCGCGAAAAGCAGAAAGTCCGTCGCATGTACGGCATTCTGGAAAGACAGTTCCGCAACTATTACAAGGAAGCGGCCCGTCTTAAAGGCGCAACCGGTGAAAACCTGCTGCAGCTGCTCGAGTCACGTCTGGACAATGTGGTTTACCGCATGGGTTTTGGCGCTACCCGCAGCGAAGCACGTCAGCTGGTTTCCCACAAAGCCATCATGGTGAATGGCAAGACTGTGAATATTGCCTCCTATCAGGTACAGGCCGGCGATGTTGTAGCCGTGCGTGAGAAGGCCAAGAATCAGCTTCGCATCAAGTCTTCACTGGATATTGCCGGTTCCCGTGCACCAGTGGAATGGATAGAAGTAAGTGCGGACAAACTGCAAGGTCAGTTCAAGCACAAGCCGGAACGCAGCGAGCTGTCTTCCGAAATCAACGAGAGCTTGATCGTAGAGCTGTACTCGAAATAAACCTGAACTGTGAGGGATTCCATGCAGATTTCACTGGCAAATTTTCTTACTCCTCAAGTCATCCAGGTTGAGGCCGCAAATCGCTGGCACTCCAAGGTGATTCTGGAGCCCCTGGAGCGTGGTTTTGGCCATACACTGGGCAACGCCCTGCGCCGTATCCTGCTTTCTTCCATGCCCGGTTGTGCGGTGGAAGAAGTGGAAATTGATGGCGTAGTGCACGAATACAGCACCATTGAGGGTGTTCAGGAGGACGTAATCGAAATCCTGCTCAACCTCAAGGAAATTGCCGTTATCCTGCATTCGCAGCAGGAAGTGGTACTGAACCTGCAAAAATCCGGCAAAGGTCCGGTTACTGCAGGCGACATAACCCTGCCGCACGATGTTGAAATCGTGAACGCTGATCACGTGATCTGCAATCTGAATGAAAATGGTTCCATCAACATGCATATCAGGGTTGGTGTAGGTCGCGGTTATGTACCTGCCGATACCCGTATTTCCCGTGATGATGAAACACGTTCTGTTGGCAAGCTGATGCTCGATGCTTCCTACACGCCGGTTACCCGGGTGACCTACTCGGTAGAGAATGCCAGGGTTGAACAGCGTACAGACCTGGACAAACTGATTATCGAACTGGAAACCAATGGCATTATCGATCCTGAAGAGGCCATTCGTCAGGCTGCTACAATTCTGCAGCATCAGCTCAGCGTATTCGTTGATCTGAAAAACAGCTCAGTTGCTGAGCAGCCCAAGCACGAAGACAAGATAGATCCTATTCTGCTTCGTCCGGTAGATGATCTGGAACTTACCGTTCGCAGTGCAAACTGCCTCAAGGCTGAAAACATCTACTACATCGGTGATCTGATCCAGCGCACCGAAGTGGAACTCTTGAAAACCCCGAATCTTGGCAAGAAATCCCTTACCGAGATCAAGGACGTACTGGCTTCCAAGGGTCTTTCCCTGGGTCTGCGTCTCGAAAACTGGCCACCCTCCAGCCTGAAAGGCGAAGACAGGGTCTAACCGAATCAATCAGGAAGTATAGTCATGCGTCATCGTCATAGTGGACGTCAACTGAACAGAACCAGCTCGCATCGCCAGGCCATGTTCCGCAACATGACCTCGTCTCTGGTAGAGCACGAGCTGATCAAAACCACATTGGCAAAAGCCAAGGAACTGCGCATGATCGCAGAACCCCTGATCACCCTTGCCAAGGAAGACAGTGTGGCAAATCGCCGCCTTGCATTTGACCGTCTGCGCAACAAGGAAGCGGTTGGCAAATTGTTTACCGATCTTGGACCCCGTTATGTAGGTCGTCCGGGTGGCTATCTGCGCATCGTCAAGTGTGGCTTCCGTGCCGGTGACAAGGCGCCCATGGCGTACGTGGAACTGGTGGATCGTCCTGTCGAAGAGGCTGATGGCAGCGAAGATTGAGAACCCTTCAAAATGAAAAAAGCCGTCTCGACGGCTTTTTTTTTAGCGAGGAAAAGGGTGTTGCCGGGGTTTGGCGGTAATCAATCAGTCAGCATGGGCGCGCATGCACGCCCCTACGCCCATAGATCAATCGTAAAAAAATCAATGTGTGACCGTAGGGGCGTGCGTCAGTGCGCCCATATGATCAAACCAATTCAAATTGAATTATTAATACAAAGGCTGCAATCAGCAGCAAGGCGACAACATGAACAGTTCAATCCAGTCAGCCACCACGGTTGTCGACAATACTGCCTCTATAAGGTCCTTTCACCCACCAGTTCGTACCCTGATGGGCCCGGGTCCTTCCGATGTGAATCCGCGCGTGACTGCTGCAATGGGGGCGCCGACTATCGGTCACCTTGATCCTGCATTTGTCGGTCTCATGGATGAAATCAAGTCTCTGCTGCAGTATGCATTCAAGACCCGGAACCGGTTGACCATTCCGGTTTCTGCCCCGGGTTCTGCAGGCATGGAATGCTGTTTCGTGAATCTGCTGGAACCAGGTGACAAGGCAATTGTTTGCCAGAATGGTGTGTTCGGCGGGCGTATGAAGGAAAACGTCGAACGCTGTGGCGCCACTGCAATCATGGTGCAGGACGATTGGGGCAAGCCGGTAGATCCACAGAAGGTGGAGGCTGCACTGAAGGAAAATCCGGGTGTGAAATTGCTGGCCTTTGTGCATGCCGAAACCTCTACAGGTGCCTGCAGTGATGCGAAATTGCTGACAGCACTTGCCCACAAATACGGCGCATTATCACTGGTAGACAGTGTTACAGGTCTGGCAGGTGTGGAACTGGATGTGGATGGTTGGGGGATTGATGCCATTTATTCAGGAACCCAGAAGTGCCTGTCCTGCCCGCCCGGACTTTCACCGGTAAGTTTCGGGGAGAGAGCCGTTGAGGTCATCAAGAATCGTAAAACAAAGGTTCAGAGCTGGTTTCTCGACATGCAACTGGTCATGGCCTACTGGGCAGGAGAAGGTGCACGCACCTACCATCACACTGCGCCCGTAAACAGTATGTATGGTTTGCATGAGTCCCTGGTTATTCTCAGGGAAGAAGGGCTGGAAAATTCATGGGCGCGCCATGCCTTTCATCACAGGGCGCTGGCTGCCGGTGTTGAGGCCTTGGGGCTCGGCTTTGTGGTTGCTGCTGATGCGCGCTTGCCGCAACTCAATTCCATTACGGTGCCTGAAGGAATTCAGGAAGCAGAGGTGAGGAAGCGTCTGCTTTCTGATTACAACCTTGAAATCGGTGCTGGTCTCGGTGCTTTGGCCGGCAAGGTATGGCGTATTGGTCTGATGGGCGAAAGCGCCTGCAAAACCAATGTATTGTTGTGCCTGGGCGCACTGGATGCGGTGTTGACCGACATGGGAGCACCTGTGAACAGTGGCAAGGCCGTTGCGGCAGCCCAGGCTGTCTATCGTGCCTGAAGTCGGGTTGATT
>JAURLQ010000019.1 GCA_030831125.1 Gammaproteobacteria bacterium | reverse complement strand
TTGTAATGGTCCAGTACCTGGCTGAGCGTGGCCATCTGACCCTTGTGCATGTAGGGCGCAGTTTTTCCCAGATTCCTCAAGGAAGGTGTTCTGTGGGCGCCAATAAGCTCCTCACCTGTCCGCATGTAGCGAAGTTCCAGGCATTGCGCTGCTACGGCATCACTGTAAGGACCAAGGCAGTTGAACGGATCACTTCTGACCTCTTCCAGTACCCTGCTGCGTCCCAGGTCAGGCGTTTCTCCGGGAGGAGGCAGCAGCCCCGTGTTGTGGAATTCATTGTTGGTGAACAAGGGGCCATTGTGGCACTCAAGGCAGCGGGCCTTGCCCAGATACAACCTTAGCCCTGCTTTCTCATCCGATGAAAATAGTTGTTCACTGTCGATATCATCTCCCCTGACCACTGCATCCGCATATGCATCAAACCGGGTCCGGGGTGGCATGACAGTCCGTTCCCAGGCAGCAATCATCTTGCCCATGTTGGCGAATATCCGGGACACCAGATCCTGGTCCTCATTACTCATTCGCGCCCAGGAAGCAATCTGTGCTTCATTGCCCATCGGTGATGCCTGCGGCGGAAACCTGGTGCTGTCATCGAGTTCAGGCAAGGGGCCGAATAGTTGCGCATAACCCTGTCTGTAGTCATCGTCTTCGTAAAGGACCCTGATCAACTGCATGCGGTTACCACCATGTTCAGCGGGATCTTCCAGCGGGGCGAGTGCCTGTGCCCACTGACTGTCCTTTCTGCCATCCCAGTACAACCAGGGGCTCCAGGCAGTGCCAATGATACTGGGCGTATTGCGTCTTGATGTGCCAATAGCCCGGGCCACCTGCAAACCATCAGTAAATTGCCTGTCGGGCTGATGACAGCTGGAGCAGGCAATCTCACCATTGATACTCAGGCGTTTGTCGTTGAAAAGTTTCAGGCCAAGCTCTGCGGCGAGCGGGCTCTGTGCTACGGCATTGGAAGGATCCGGAGGAAGCGGGGGAAATGCACTCAGGGAAAGACTGCCAATCAGGCCAATTTCGCTCTCGGTCCAGACTATGTTGCTGTCACCGCTACAACTGCCCAGGGCACAAAGTATCAATACCCACAACAGGATATCCCTGATTCCGGATACCCCTGCATGGCATGGGTGGCAACAATTCATATGGAAACAGGGATGATGATTTTGTCTGTGGAAGTGCCAATTGTAAGGGTCAGTGTCATGACCCAATCGCCCTGCATGTGGAAACGCAAGCCTTCAACCTGATAATCGCCATTACCAAGGTTGGCTGTGACCACCGGTGCTGTCGCCAGACCATGGTTGTGGGCTGGCATACCCCCATCCAGTTCAAGTGTTGCATTTTCTACCGGCAACCCTTCTGCAGTTTGCAGATTCAGGATCCAGCTGTGGATCTGGTTCAGTGGCAAGGGGTTTACCTGACTTTGCATGCTTACCCTGTACATACCGCTCTCTGAAACCCAGAACCCGGGCTGGCTGTCTGCCGCACCCAACAGGAAGAACACTGGCAACAACATGAGCACCCGTGTGTAAGCCCTGTCTTGTGTATGCCCTTTGCCAACAGAGAAAGGTCGCCAGCCTTTGAGCATATA
This sequence comes from Gammaproteobacteria bacterium, assembly GCA_030831125.1. Lineage (GTDB taxonomy): Bacteria > Pseudomonadota > Gammaproteobacteria > Pseudomonadales > Pseudohongiellaceae > CAILUG01. Next base: position 47,958 of record JAURLQ010000019.1, on the reverse strand, counting down.
CAGATAGCCGGTCTGGGCAAGCAGCACCAGCAAGGCAAAGAGTGGCAGGTATCCCCAGTCGGCAGAACCAACATGAAAGGGAAAAACGGCGGAATACAGTTGATCTGTTTCCGGGTGCCTGGCTGTTACAAGCCCAAGAAAATCTCCCTCCCCTTCAAACTGATGGAGCACAGTGAACACTCCGGGCTCAACCCGTGCTTTCTGGAGAAATACCGTAGCTGCCTCAATATCTTCTATGGCCTGGACATCACTCAGTTGTGCAAAACGGCCAAGGCCGGTGACATCGCGTAATATCCTGAATTCGATGGGTACATTGCCGAGTTCATTGTGCAGATACTCCATGACGAATATTGATTCACCGGTATCAGGCAGGTCTTCACAGAACTCGGTTTGTTCGCTTGTCCGGGGCTGGAAAATCTTGAAGTGCGCCCGGTAAAAGCCGATATTGATTACACACAGATCACCCTCATCAACAACGCTGCCATGAGCCTGGACATGACCTGGCAGCAAGCTGAGTATCAGAAAGATATTTGCAATCAGATTAAGAAGAAACTTCATCATGGAAGTTTTGCCTGCTGCCCGCTGTTCAGGGCTGGTAATGTACCCGGCATCGGCAGGACGATGCCGGGTTTGGAAGAAGGAATGTGCTGTGCTGGAGATCAGTGCTCAGCAGCACCTTCTACATGCACATCACTTACATGGATACGCTCTGCGGCTGCAGGTTGGCCAAGATGGTCAACACGGGTGCCGAATACATAGTCTGCTTCACTGGCCATCAGGCCTATAAGCACCAGCAGCACTACGGGTGGCCCAAGGATGGCGGAAATGAGCGCCATTCTTTCCCACATCACATGCATGAAGACTGCGATGATGAAACCCGCCTTGAGCAGCATGAAGATGATGATCAGGGTCCAACGAATCATTCCCTGGAAATCAAAATAATCTACCATGTAGGAAAATGCACTCAACACGAAAAGCAGAATCCATACCTTCAGGTAGATTCCGATCGGATGCTGTGCTTCCAGTGCTTCTCTGTCCAATACTTGTTCTGACATGTCAACTCCTACCAGAGATAGAAAAATGCAAAGATGAATACCCACACAAGGTCAACAAAATGCCAGTACAGACCGGCAATTTCGACTATTTCATAGTCTGTCTTGTCGTAATGACCCTTGAGTATCTTCATGGCGACAGTAATCAGGTAAATCACGCCAATTGAAACGTGTAAACCGTGGAAACCGGTAATCATGAAGAATACCGATCCGAACTGTGGCGCACCGAATGGATTGACCCAGGGACGAACACCTTCTGCGATCAGTTTGCTCCACTCAAATGCCTGCATACCAACGAAAGAAGCGCCGAATGCCGCTGTAATGAACATGAACTGTGCAATGCGTTTCTTGTCCCTGAAATGCGAGAATCTTACAGCCAGCGCCATGGTGCCCGAGCTGGTAATCAGGATGAAGGTCATGATCGCGATGAGAATGAGCGGAATGCTGTTACCGAAAAGCGTAAGGGCAAATACTTCACTCGGGAAAGGCCAGGGATCAGTCACGGTCATGCGGACCTTCATGTAGCCGACCAGGAAACAACTGAAAATGAAAGTATCGCTGACGAGGAAAATCCACATCATGAACTTGCCCCAGTGCACCTTGAAGGCCTGTTTGTCATCGCCCCAGTCATCGCACACTGTCTGCCAGTGGCCAACTTTGTCTACAGCTTGATTACTCATGAGTAGGTCCTAGTCAAATCCAAATCAGGTATACGAAAGCAACGCAAATACTACCAGCCAGACGAGCAACAGAAAGTGCCAGTAAAGGGCGCAAAGCTCTACAGCCAGTCTCTCTTTTTCAGGGTTGGTGCCAGTCCATACGCGAATGCCGGCGCGGGTCCAGACCCAAAGTCCGCCAAGCAGGTGGAGGGCATGTATTCCGGTCAGTACATAGAAGAATGCATTGGCAGGATTACTGTTGATCAGATAACCCTGGCCATTCATCTGCTGCCATACGGTGTATTGCCCGGCAACGAAAGCCGCAGTAAGCAATGCACCTGCCAGCAAACCGAGTTTTACAAAATTTGCCCTATCACTGTTCAGCGCATTGTAGGTAAGCTGCAGTACAACACTTGCCAGAAACAGCACCAGGGTGTTGATCCACAACAGGGTTGATTCCGGCATCGGTCGCCAGTCGTCCAGTTCCATGCGAATGAAATACGCAGTAATGAACAGTCCGAATACCGCAAATACAACACCCATGAAGAAAAGCAGTGCAGTCTTCTGGGGCGAACCCGAGATCTGACTTTCCTCGAAAGTCAGACCTTCAGGTGTTTGCGGTGAGTGAAGCCAGGGCTTCTCTGTCAGTATCCGGAAGAGTCCCATTTCAGGCGTGTTCCTCTTCGCCACGATAGATGTACGGGCCAGCGCCTTCTTCCATTTCAACTTCTTCCGGCGGAATGGTCTGCGGTACAAAATCAGCTTTTACACCGGGTACGCTGTATTCATATGCCCAGCGATAGACAACAGGCAGTTTGGAGCCCCAGTTGCCGTGACCGGGTGGATTTTCAGGTGTCTGCCATTCCAGGGTAGTAGCTTCCCATGGGTTGGGATCTGCTTTCTTGCCTTTGAACACACTCCAAACCATGTTGATGATAAACAGCATCTGGATAATGCCCACGAAAATGGCAGCATTGGTGATATTGGCATTCAGGGTCTGGGCAGAATCCGGAATGAAATCAGTTGTACCGTAGGAATAGTAACGGCGTGGTACACCCAGGAAACCGAGGTAATGCATGGGCAGATAGATGGCGTAGGTACCAAGGAAAGTACCCCAGAAATGCACCTTGGCCATGGTCTGGTTGAACATCTTGCCGCTCATTTTCGGGAACCAGTGGTACAGACTGGCAAACAGCACCAGAACCGGCGAGACACCCATAACCATGTGGAAATGTGCAATCACGAAATAGGTATCTGAAAGCGGCAGGTCGATGGTGACGTTACCGAGGAAAATTCCGGTCAGACCACCATGAACGAAGGTGAAGATGAAGCCCATTGCAAACAGCATGGGCACTGTCAGACGGATATTGCCCTGCCACAGGGTAAGAACCCAGTTATATACCTTGATAGCGGTTGGTACGGCAATGACCAGGGTGGTGAAAGCAAAGAAGAATCCGAAATAGGGATTCATGCCACTGACATACATGTGGTGAGCCCATACTATGAAGCTCAGGGCACCAATGGCCACGATGGCCCACACCATCATGCGGTAACCGAAGATGTTCTTGCGGGCATGTGTGCTGATTACATCAGAAACAAGGCCGAATGCGGGTAGTGCAACGATATACACTTCGGGATGCCCGAAGAACCAGAAAAGATGCTGGAACAGGATAGGACTGCCACCTTTGTGATCCACGGCCTCACCAAGTGACAGAATGGCCGGCATGAAGAAGCTGGTACCGACTATCTTGTCGAATACCATCATCACGGCGCTGACGAACAGCGCAGGAAAAGCAAACAGACCCAGAATGGTTGCAACAAAAATGCCCCAGATGGACAGTGGCATGCGCATCAGGGTCATACCGTGGGTACGCGCCTGCAGCACTGTGGTCACATAGTTGAGGCCACCCATGGTGAAGGCAACGATGAACACAGCCAGAGAAGCAAGCATGAGCGTTATGCCCATATCATGTCCCGGGGTGCCCCGGAGTATCGCCTGGGGCGGATACAGCGTCCAGCCTGCACCGGTCGGCCCGCCCGACACAAGGAAGCTGGCCAGCAGGATCAGTACTGAGATGAAAAAGAACCAGTAGCTGAGCATGTTCAGGAAGGGGAACACCATGTCCCTGGCACCCAGCTGCAACGGGATGAGGTAGTTGCCGAAACCGCCGAGGAACAGGGCAGTAAGCAGGTATACCACCATGATCATGCCGTGCATGGTAACGAACTGGTAGTAATCTGCCGGATCGATGAAAGCGAAAGAATCCGGGTATCCCAGCTGCAAACGCATAAGACCGGAAAGTACAAGCGCAATCAATCCGACAAATATCGATGTGCAGCCATATTGAATTGCAATGACCTTGTGGTCCTGGCTGAACACCCATTTGGTGATGAAGCTGTGCGGATGGTCATGCAGCTCCTCGTCGCGATCAGCTATCGGAATGTACGTTGTCATCTTCTCTCCTCATACCTGCACCCGATATAGGGACAGGCTGTTGCTGTGCTGAAATCAATCTGTTCTGTTTTGCCGGTCATCCTGTGATGCCGACAGGGCACTGCAAGATCGCTTACAGAACCCGGAAATCAATAGAACCGCGGTTACCGCAGGGTGTTGATGTACGCAACCACGTCATTGATGACCTCATCATCCGCAAGGCCTGTGACCATGGCGGTCATTTGATGACCGTATTCGTCACCTTCATTCTTGCCGCGAACCCCTGACTTGAAGTACTGGAGCTGGCGTACCAGGTACCAATCACTCATGCCTGAGAGTGCCGGGGCGTTGACGGCCCAAACGCCTGAACCGTCTGCGCCATGGCAGTAGCCACAGGTAGCCTGGTACAGGCGCCCGCCATTGGCAACATCACCGGTCACAGTCTGCTCAGCTGGCGTGGATGGCATGGATTCTATATAAGCTGCCACGTTCGCAACCATCGCGTCGGTTGCCAGGGTAGCTGCCATTGGCGCCATCTGGGGCCCGTAGGTATCGCCCGGGGTGGCACCACGCACGCCAGACTTGAAGTACTGGATATGACGCTTGGTGTACCAGGCTTCCTGGCCAGCCAGCTTGGGGGCATTCAGTGCAATGTTACCTTCGCCATTTGCACCATGACAGGCAGCACAGACGGCGTAGAAAGCCTGACCCTGGGCGGCATCGCCCTGAAGCTGGGCAGTCAACTGGGCAGTATTGGGCAGGGTAGCCAACCAGTTGTTGTAGGCACTCTCTTCCTCCACAACAACTTTTCCACGCATGATGAAGTGACCCACCCCGCAGTGCTCTTCACACAGTATGTCATAAGTGCCTGCAACTGTTGGCGTAAGCCACAGATAGCTGACTTCACCCGGTACGAGGTCCATTTTTACCCGGAACTGGGCAACAGCATAGTCATGCAACACATCTTTGGAGCGCAGCAGAATTTTCACCGGACGATCCAGTGGCAGATGCATGGTCTGGGAATTGACCAGCAGATCGTCTCTGCCTGCGGGATCATCGATATCCATACCAAAGGGGTTGGTAGGAGTAATCTTGTCAGAATCAGCAGCACCAAGAATGCCGTCAGGACCGGGATACCTGTAGCTCCACTGCCACTGCTGTCCAATAACCTCAACTTCATGGGCATCTTCGGGAACATTTACAAAATCTGCCCATACAAACAGACCGGGTGCCAGCATTGAGGCAACGCCCAGAGCAGTAAGGCCGGTCAGCCACATTTCGAGTTTCTTGTTCTCGGGCTCGTATTTTGCCTTGCGGTTCTTGTTGTAGCGGAAACGGTACACGGCATAGGCCATGAACAGGTTCACAGCCACGAAGACGAACCCTGTCACCCAGAAAGTGATGTCGATCGTGGTGTCGATGGCACCCCAGTTGGATGCAATGGGTGTGAACCACCATGGGCTCAGGAAGTGAAACGCAAGCGTCAAGATAACCAAAAGAACGATCACAACGATGAATGGCATGACTTACTTATCCTTCTCGGGCAATTTAATCTGAAATTACGTCTGGGCAGTGTGGCGAATCAGCGGATTCTAGGCCAGTTGACAGAGGTACTGAATATCCTGCGATCAATCGCAGGCAAAAATTTGATCTGGGTCAGATAGCAGAGTGGATACGGCAGGAAGTGGCTAAGGGGCATTTTCTACACTATTCCTCGAAAGTTGCGCTATAGACTTCGATTTCAGGAGCCTGTGTTCTTGCAAAAAAACCGGTTCTGATCAGTAATTTCCTGGCAGGCAGCCATCACAAGACGGCATCCTGCATAACAGGCGCGAAATATAATGGTTTCTGCCTGCTTTGGCTAGGGTTTCCCGGCACTATCGGTGCTGAAATTGTTCGCTTGCTGAATTTTCCGTTTTGCAGCTTCCCTGGTTCTGCGAGCCAGCAGAAAAAGCATGATCATCAGCACAAAAGAACCGAAAGCAGACTCGATAGCAGTAACAGTGTCGCGGATCAGCATTGCCTGCAGCATGGAAATGAACGCTGCAACCCCAAGGAGATAGAGCAGCCCTGTCAGTCCGAAGAGCCCCCAGGCCAGATATTTGTCATTCATAACTTCAACAACTGTGCTTGTATGGTTGGATGCATGAAGGGGCGACATGATGATGCTCCCTGAAAAAACAGGGAAATCAGCAACACCGGCATGGAAATATCCGTGCAGTGGCCTGTATAATCGCGCCCTTCCGAAATATCCCGCAAGTTTATCACGGCTTACGCCGTTTTCTGGTGTTCAATCTGTAAATGAATGTTGAAACCGGGGCCAACCCGCCAGCAAGGCTGCCCGCATTCAGTGCCTACCTGGCCCTGATCAAATTTCGCCTGCTCACCCTTGTGCTGGTTTCCACCTGCATGGGGTATTTCATCAGTGCGAACAGCAACAGCACACTGGTAGCGCTGCTCTATACGCTTGTGGGTACCACCATGGTGGGTGGTGGCGCCAATACCCTCAATCAATGGAAGGAACGCAATGCGGATGCTCAGATGTTCAGAACCCGAATGCGCCCTCTGCCGGCTGCGAGGGTAAAACCTGTATACGCACTGGCGTTCGGGCTGGCCATTTCCCTGCTGGGCTTTCTGGTGATTGCCCTGGGGGTCAACAACATGACCCTGCTGTTGAGCTTTCTGTCATGGGCCAGTTATCTGTTTCTCTATACCCCGCTAAAAACCAGAAGCATTCTCAACACCTGGGTAGGTGCAGTCCCCGGTTCGCTGCCTGCGGTGCTCGGCTGCACTGCTGCCAGCGGAGTGCTGGGCAATGAGGCATGGGCGCTGTTTCTCATTCTGTATGTCTGGCAGATGCCACACTTTTTTGCCATTTCATGGGTATATCGCGAAGACTATCTGCGTGGTGGCTTCCGGATGCTTTCCTGGAATGACGAAACTGGCACCAATACTGCCATTCACATTCTGGTTCACACCATCATCCTGCTGCCTGTAAGCGCCGGGCTATATCTGACCGGTGATTTTGGTATGGTTTACCTGCTACTGACCCTGCTCAACGGGCTGGTTTTCCTCTGGTACGCCATAGCTTTCACGCAGTCCACAGACAAGGCCGGAGCGAGAAAGGTTTTCCAGTATTCCATCCTTTATCTGCCATTGGTATTTGTTGCCATTTTCCTCGACAGACTCCTTGCCTAAGCCCCCATGTTGCGCACTACATTGACAATAGGCCGTGTCGTATTCCGAATTAACTGGATTATTGCCATATGCGTGCTTTTGTTCATGAGCGGGCTGATCAGGCTGGGTCTGTGGCAAATGGACAGGGCCCGGGAAAAAGCGGACCTGCAGCTTACCTATATTGCTGCAGCAGAACTTCCTCCCACTCCACTTGATGAAGTACCGGTTGCCGGCATTGCCTTCGACAGAATGCAGCACCAGAGCCGACGTGTTGTCATGTCTGGCCAATATCTCAATGAAAAGACCATCTATCTGCTTTATCAGACTTTCATGGACCAGTCCGGCTACGAAATCATCACCCCGTTCAGCGTTGACGGGCTTGACCTGACTGTATTGGTCAGCAGGGGCTGGCAGTCTATTTCCGACCCGGCGGTGCTGAAACAGATTCAGCCAGCTGTTGCCGGCAATATTGTGCTGGAAGGACAAATTTTCATTCCAGAGGAATTCCCGCAATCGGAAAACGGCCCGTTGACAACAGCCCAATGGCCACTGCAAGTGCGTTATCTGAATCCCTCTGAACTGGCACCGCTATTTGATACTGAGGTTTTTCCCTATCCGGTGAGGTTGCTGGCTGATCAACCTGGCGTGCTGACCAGGCACTGGCCGGGCATCGTGGTTGACTCCGGGCAGAACTTTTCCTATGCACTGCAGTGGTTTGCGATGGCCCTGGCAGTTGCCATTGTCACAATTGTATTGAGCAGCAACGTCAGGAAGCTGGGCATGGTGCCCAAAATTTTTATAGAATAGACCCGACTGTTGGAAGGCGCCTGGTAAACGAGCAGCCGGACCAGCCATATCAACCTACCCTGATTATCGAACAGACCAGAGAGCCGCAATGACAGACCAGGACAAATCACCTTACGAGAACACCGATTCTGACGCAGACGCACTGGCAATACTCGCGGCTGTAGCAATCGCCTTTTTCACTGTGGCTTTCTACCTGAGCCATTGATACTGCACCTGCACGGGATGGGCACAGATCTGCCTGTCCCACAGGTTTTTGAAGCTCTCCCGCTTTCAACCTGACAATCCCGATTCTTTCCCATACCTGAAGCCTGAAGCTACCTGGCGTTGATATGCATCAATGCGAATCAGGGGCGGCCCTTGTCTAATTACCCTCATTGTTGCGCCACTCGCCAACAACAATTTTCAAAACGTCAATTCGAGAGGGACAGGCAAATGGACAGCGTATTTTTCATGATTTGCGGGCTCATGGCATTCACAGCTATTACCGGCATCGTCAGCACTCTCATTGGTATCGGTATGGGCAAAATCGAAGTCTGAAAACTTCGCGTGGTTGCGCAAGCACCGATCCGTACTGTTACACCAGAAAACACATCATTGTTCGCCAGGAAGCCGGACTCCTCAGGAGTCCGGTTTTTTCTGGCCTGAATTTTTCTCGCCACATTGTATGAAATCGAACCGGTCAGACCTCAACTTTGATATCCATCCCTGCTAGGATGAGCCGGTTTGTCATACCGGGGGGATAAAATTGAAAACCAATGCGATCTGCACAGCCTTGTTTACTGCCGGGCTGTTATTTGCCGCAACAACCATTGTCCGCGCCCAGACTCCCGCCGCAGACCCGCAACAGGTTGTCGGCTCCCCGTCTGCTACCCGGGTGGCAGCCGCTGAAGCAGGCAGTCCCCCTCCCCGCAATACAGAGGGTCGCGTCATACTCGGCTCGGTCCCCGGGCAGGTCGGCTCATGGGAAGGTTTCGGTACGCGCCCGATGCTTGCAATTTTTGACTACATTCCCGAGGGTTCGATAATTGCCTATACCCCTTTCGAACAAGTCATGCGCATTGAAGACCGCCACGAAAAAATAATGCTTAGCGAAATTCCCTATCAACCCTGGGCCAAAGCCCTGTTCGAGGCACGCTCGCGCACCCGTTTCGAACCCTATGTACGCTGCAAGCCTTCTGCCGGTCCCCGTGCTGTAGCTACAGCCTATGGCACACAGTTTGTTGAATTTCCCGAAATGCAGAAAATCTACATGTTCCCCACTGGAGGGCCTCGCCATTACCGGGAAATCTGGATGGATGGACGGGGTCATCCCGAAGATCTGAAACCTACCTATCATGGTCACTCCACAGGTCACTGGGAAGGTGACACACTGGTAGTGGATACAGTGGGTTTCAATGAAAAAATGTGGTTTGACGCAGAAGGCGACCCGCATACCAGCCAGCTTCATACCATAGAGCGTTTCAATCGCGTTTCCTTCGACAGGCTCAGATACGATGTCACCATTGATGATCCGGGAGCCTACACACGTCCCTGGTCGAGTGGTTTCTACATGGAATGGTCAGATGGCGAATCATTCCAGTTTGTCTGCCAGGATGAGAATTTCGCGTATGAACTGATGCTGGGCACTGAATACAACCAAATGGATCGCAGTCAGCCGATCTTTCCCTGATTTGAAAACCGGAGATATCTGCATGTCCCTGCTCCATAGATCGATTCCTTTAGTTGCAGCACTCCTGATATCGGTCAGCGGCCCGGTGCTGGCTCATCATGGCGCCAGCTCCAAGTTTGACCCACTCAGGGAAAGAACCATCACCGGAAGGGTTTCCCGGCTTGACTGGGCCAATCCCCATGCGCACATATTCATGCTGGTGGGTGATGCCGGAGAAGAATTACCCTGGTATATAGAGCTGGAAAGCCCGCAATTGCTGGAAACCAACGGATGGTCTGAAGACAATTTGCAACCGGGTGACCAGATAACCGTAAGGGGATTCGAGTCGCGTGATGGCAGCCGGCAGATCTGGGGAGAACAGATTACCCTGGACAGCAGCGCAGAGGCGATTTTCACACTGCAGTACACTTCCCTGCTGTCCACGATCGGTGCCGACAGGAACCAGCCCGTCCCAAGATGGCCCGATGGACTTGCGAGGCTGGGAGCACCTGTTGGCAGCGCAGGATACTGGATACCCTCAACCACCGTGTTGGCAGAAGACGGCACATCTGTACCAATGGGAGACAATGGTCAACTGCAGAATATCGCAGATGCCCCGAAAGTAGCCCCGCTGCAGGAATGGGCCCTGCGACTTTACGAATACAGGCAGCAGAATTTCCTGCAGTCTGATCCCACTTATCTTCAATGCCGGCCACCGGCAGGACCTCGCAAATTTCTCAATGCCTACGGCATACAGTTGCTGGAAGACAAACCGCTGGAGCGCATCTTCGTGATCTCGGGTGGCGGAAACAATGATTGGCACCTGATCTATACCGACGGCAGGCAACTGGACAGTGAAGACTTCCAGCTGGATACCGGCAATCTCCTTTACTACGGTCGTAACACTGCGCACTGGGAAGGAGACACACTGGTAATAGAATCCGAAGGATACAACGAAAAATTCTGGCTGCCCGGAGGTTTACCGCACAGCGAACTGATGCATGTGACTGAACGACTCACAAGAACCAGCCTGGACACCATGAATATAGAACTGACCATTGACGATCCTGGAACCTATACCCGCCCCTGGACCAGTTCATGGACACTGAAATGGCTCGAAGGGAATGACCCGCCTGAACACTACTGCCAGGACAACAGGCTTTGACGGGAATAACCACGAACCGAAAACAAAAAACCCCGCTATGCGGGGTTTTTTACAATGCATTGATCCCTTTGATCAATTGCCTTCAGCAATGGCCTTGATGTTGTTCAGCGCACCTTCAAACATGCCTGTTCTGCGGGCAATATCGGCATCCTTTGCAGCCTGGTCGGCCAGATTGGAAACATCATAAACGAGGGTATAGACCATTTTTGACGTGGTTGCTGTCACAGGCCTGGCTTCCATGAAACCGTGATAAAGATTATAGAATTGCCCTTCCACAACAGGCTGCGTATAGCCATAGGACAACTCAGTTGCCGCAACAAGAATTTCAATAACGCGACCTCCGGCAAGCACCCTCACTGTACCCATACCACCATCACCTGAAGTAATTGCGCAATCGACATTCAGCCATTCGCCGATATCGCAGTAGTCACCGACTTTTTCCCAGACTTCTGCAGCCGGTTTGTTGATATCGATTTCCAATTCGATGGTTACATATTCCGGTTCTGCAGCAAGCGTTGTATGGCTGGCAGCCAGCAACACAAATGCTCCAACTACCCTTTTTATCAATTTATTCATTCTGGACTCCGGTTGAGGCCGGACTACTGTGGGGCAGCAACCGGCATTGGCATCTTTGTACTTGACGGCTGCCGAGTATAGGGCACAGTGCGAAACTTGCAAAACCGGATCGGGCAGCAACATGTCATGCAAAGGCAATCTTTGCAGAAATTGCCACCAACGGTACTTGAAGTTGCATCCAAGGCCCGTTAGTTTGTACACCCTGCGCAAGGTGTGTACGTCCTTTACCTTGCAAACGGAACCACTCAAAGGGGAAATATATGAAACGCTTATTGTTGAAATCCGGCATCTGTCTGGGCCTGACCATGCTGGCAGGCACTTTGGCATTTGCTGATGTTGCGCCAGATTTCATGGAAAAACTGGAAGCAGACTCCCGCCCAATGGAAGATCGTATCCGCGATGGTGCACGCCGTCCCTATCAGGTAATGCAACTGCTGGGAGTGGATGCAGGCATGACAGCCGTGGATATCGGTGCTGCAGGCGGTTGGTATACACGAGTCCTTTCAGCTGCAGTAGGACCAACAGGCAAGGTTTACATGCAGGAAGGACCACGCGCCATGCAGCAGAACAATGGCCAGCAATTCCTGGATATCGCGGCCGGTCTGGGCAATGTTGAAGTATCTTTTGACAATCTGGGTGACATGCCTGCAAATATCGCAGACATCGCTGTTACTGCACTGAACATCCACCACTACAATGATGAGCGCGGCATTGCCGCCATGCAGGACATTGCGAAAGTACTGAAACCGGGCGGGCGCGCCGCAGTAATCGATCATATTGCCGGCCCTGCCTCACCTGGCAACGGTCATCGTATGGATCCGGCCAATGCCCGCCGCTGGGTTGAAGCAGCTGGTCTGGAAATCGTGACCGATTCCGACATTCTGCGGACAACTGCCGATGATCATTCCATGTCAGCCACAGCACCGGAGCTCGGCAGAAACCCTGATCGCTTCCTGCTTATAGTCCGCAAGCCGGGCTGAGCAAGCCACCCCCGTTTGACCAAATACCCCGGTCAGTTGAACTGCCGGGGTATTTTTTTGTACTGTGACCAATAACAAACTGTGCTGCAGGAGCCCACAATGAATCCAGGCTTTTATCTCTCTCTTGCCAGTATTACCCTGCTTCTAGCCATGACTGCCTGCAGCGAGTCGGAACTTTCGACACGGGCCCAGACAACTGCAACATCACCGCGCAGTCCTGAAGCTGCCTGTACTGCCCTCAATGGCATGCGCATTGATGCATCGCGTATAGCCCTTCCAACCACCGGCGCAACCATCAGGTCGGCTGAACTGGTCAGCGCAACTGCCCAGGGCAATGCAAACGGCGAATACTGCAAGGTGCTGGGCGCCATTCATCCAGCCACGTATTCAGCACCGGACATCAATTTCGAGGTCAACCTGCCTACAGAATGGAACGGAAAAATGCTCCAGTTCGGCGGTGGCGGCCTCAACGGAACGCTCGTCACTGGTCTGGGGCACTACGTAAAACAGCCGAATTCGGAACCCACACCACTGGCAAGAGGTTATGTGACCCTTGGCAGCGATTCAGGCCACCAGTCAGCAGGCGGCTTTGACGGCAGGTTCTATCTGAATGAAGAAGCCATGGACAACTATGGACACATGCAAATCAAGAAAACCCATGATGTGGCCGTTGCACTGATTGCAGCCAGGTATGACAGTGTTGCGCAGTACAGCTATTTTCTGGGGGGCTCGCAGGGGGGGCACGAAGGCTTCGATGCATTGCAGCGCTATCCGGAAGATTATGATGGTGTGGTGGCCGGCTATCCTGCCCACAATGTGTTGATGCTGCATCTTTCTGCCCTTCAGTTCACCAGGGCACTTATGGCCAACGATGGGCGCAGCTGGATCAATCCGGAAAAAGCCGCAATGGTCGTTGCTGCCGTGTATGAAACCTGTGATGCCCTGGATGCTGCCAGTGACGGCATCATCAGCAATGTAGCTGCCTGCCTTGCAGCAACTGCCGGTTTCAGATCCATGACACCGGACAATCCGCTTCGCTGTGATGGTGGCAGTGATACCGGCAACTCATGTCTGTCGGATGCCCAGATTGAAGCGCTTGTTGCTTTCGATCAACCCTATGAAACCGGATTCCCGATTTTTGCTGATGATCAGGGCACTGCAGTTTTCCCGAAATGGACACCATTCGAGGGATCCACTTTCCGCGATGGTGGGCAGGTCATCCTCGGCGCCCAGGGCCCACGTGGCGCCTTGCAGGCTTCACCCGCTGATGCTACCAACCGCTTTGCCATTGCCCGCGATCTGACCCTGGATGTATTTACAGACTTCGATGCGCTGGCCTACGCAGGGCGCATCTCGGATGTTGCCCCCCGCATCAGCGCCAACAGCGTTGCGATTGAGCCTTTCCGTGATCGTGGCGGAAAGTTGATCTACTTCCACGGTCTGGTTGATGACTTCATTACTCCCTACAGTTCCATCCAGTATTACCAGAGACTGCAGAACAGGTTCGGTGACACCCTGGGTGACTTCGTGCGTTTCTACACCATACCGGGTATGGGACATGTCACTGGCGTATTCAACGCACGGGTTTCCATGCTCGATGCACTGGAAGCCTGGGTAGAGAATGGCATTGCACCTGCCGGCATAACAGCAGTTGATGCCAATCAGGAGACTGCAGGGAGAACAAGACCTGTGTGCCATTTTCCTATGTGGCCCCGCTATCTCGGTTCCGGTGACATCAACAGTGCCGAAAACTTCAGCTGTGTCGAGTAACGGCAATTTGCTGAAACCTGCAAAGTCTCTGCTGTAGCCGGACAAGCACTTTGACGGGTAATATAAGCGGCAGCACTGGCACTCAGCAGATCAACCTGCAATACCGACCAGATGCATGACAAACAGGGGGAATACCATGCGCCGCTATCTGATACTGGGCTTATTACTACTTCCATTGCAGGGCCTTGCCCAGACTGCAGGCAACAAGCCTGCTCCCATCCTGCCCGAGGATATTGCCTGGCGCGAACCGGCAACAGCCGGCCCCACACCTGGTGCAGTAAACATGACTATCGTGGGTAATGCAGAGAATTCAGGGCTCTATGTCCAGCGTGTGAAGTTGACAGAAGGCGGCAGGATCAATCCCCATACCCATAATGATGAACGCATAAGCGTGGTACTCGAAGGCTCTATCTTCGTGGGCTTCGGAGAAACCTTTGATGAAAGCGCCATGGTGGAAATAACTACCGGCGGTCTGTATGTGGCTCCGGCAGGTGTACCGCATTACATCTGGGCGAAAAACGGCCCCGCGCTTTACCAGGAAAACGGTTTCGGCCCCTCTGCAACCAGCTTCATCCAGGGACGCTGAGGGCAGACTGCGGCCGCACGGAAACACCCACACATGCAGATTTACTCTACTACTGACACTGGCCTCGTCAGACACAACAACGAGGATTATCACCGCTACGACAACAAGCGTAAGTTGATGATTCTCGCAGATGGTGTCGGGGGCCATGCCTACGGAGAAATTGCGAGCAGGATTGCAGTGGAAAGCGCTTACCAATACTGGCTGCGCAATGAAACCCTGCCCGATGATGAAAGTCTGGAAACACCTCATGCGCTGGTTGAATGTCTGTCCTTTGCCAACCAGAAAGTCCTGACCCAGCAGAATATCAGACCCGACTATTACAACATGGGTACTACCTTGGCCATGGCAGTGCTCAATGACCATACCCTGTACTATGCCTGGGTCGGGGATTCGCGCATTTACCATATCAGTGCAGCTACCAGATCAATCAGGCAGCTGTCCATTGACCACACACTCCTTCAGGAAGCGGCTGATGGCGGAACACTGGATCCCGAAAAGCTTGCCCCGGGGAACATCATCACCCGTGTTATCGGCAGCATGTACAACGCCCAGCCTGAAAGCGGAACGGCAACCATGACAAGTGGTGATCTGCTGCTGTTGTGTTCCGATGGTTTGACCGATCTGGTCGAGGACGAACAAATATGCGACATCATGATGACGGACAAGCCACTCTACGAAATACCGCATGCACTGGTAGCCGAAGCATACAATTACGGCGCCCACGACAATATAACTGCCGTTGTTGCACGCGTACCCTGAGATTCTGAAAGAGATACGAGAAGCGCTTACCAGCCTTGTTGCAACATTCTGATGAGCACACTGGCTGAGGCCGGACGGTCGGCAGCATTTTTCTTCAGACACTGCAGGGTAATGCTTTCCAGTCTGCGGGGTACTTGAAATGCAGAAATTGCCGAGGGCTTTTCCGGCTCTTTATTGAGGGTATCGGCAATTACCTCATCTGTGGTTCTGTCTTCACTTTCCACCGGTGTTCTGCCCGTGAGTATTTCATACAGGATGGCACCCAGACTGAAAAGGTCAGTTCGGGCATCAATATCAGGTTCACGCCTGATCTGTTCCGGGGACATGTAACAGAGTGTGCCTTCCAGTTTCCCGTGCATGGTAATTGTCGGGTCTGCTGCAATCACGTCAGCACCCTGTGGCAAATCACTGTTTTCACCATTCCTGCTTCTGACCTTGGCCAGCCCCCAGTCCATCAACAGCACTTCTCCAAAGGGTCCAACCAGAATGTTTTCCGGCTTGATGTCCCTGTGTATCACACCATGGGTATGGGCATATTCAAGTGCATGGGCTATCTGGATCATGACATCCATCATCTGGGTCAGGTCGTAACGCTCACGGAAATCAAGTACTTCACGAAATGTGTAGCCATGCACCAGCTTCATCGTGAAATAATAACGTCCACGATTGTCCCTGCCCAGTTCATAGGTGGGTACTGTGTTGGGATGCTGCAGCATTGCTGTTACCCGCGCTTCCCTGACAAAACGCTGCTGTTCTATCACATCATCCTGATACTCGGGCAGCAGGGACTTGTAACAGATATATCTGTTCAGATTCATGTCCTTGCAGCTTTGCACCAGACATTTGCCACCCCTGGCGATAACCTTGAACAACGCATAACGCAGGTTCTGATCGACTTTTCTGGGCAGCAACTCATCAGTATCTTCGATATAGACACTGGGGTAATGATCTTTTGAAAGTTGGGGAAATTCGGCCATCGTTACATCTTAACAGCTATTGATTGAGGTTCTGTTGATGATAATGCCATCCTTCAATATTTATCTGCCCCCCGGGCAGATACAAGGCGCTGAAAAGTTATGCACCACAATCAGGCATCAATTTCACACATGCACTATATTGGGTCATGATTGACAACAATAACAGTAAAACCCCAATAAATTCAGGCTGTTCACGTGCACCATAATGGCATATATTTTGCTCACCCTAAGGCACGTCGTAACGCTTGATGCAGACGACCGAATTTGCCGGGACTGGCTGCCAGTCTCAAAGCAACGCGGGGCGGATCAGCTCCCGAGGGAATGTATCCGCAGACAGAACATCTTGCGGCAAGCAAGAGCCAATAAATTATCAACCTGGAGTATGTAACTAAATGAAAGCTAAACTGGAATATATCTGGCTTGACGGCTACAAGCCTACCCAGAGTCTGCGCAGCAAGACCATGGTTCGCAAGGATTTTGGTGGCACCCTGGCAGAATGCCCGAACTGGGTCTTCGATGGCAGCTCAACCGAACAGGCTCCGGGCGGTTCTTCTGACTGTATCCTCAAGCCGGTCTTCATCTGCCCTGATCCCGATCGCAGCAACGGATATCTGGTCATGTGTGAAGTCATGAACCCGGATGGTACCGCCCATGAAAGTAATGGCCGTGCCACCATAGGTGACGATGATGACGACGATTTCTGGTTTGGCTGGGAACAGGAATACTTCCTGTGGGATCCAGCCACCAACCTGCCCCCCGGATTTCCTCCTGGTGGCTACCCCCCTCCCCAGGGTCCTTATTACTGTTCAGTAGGTGCGAAAAATGCCTACTCCCGCGACCTTGTTGAAGAACATCTGGACCTTTGTCTTGAAGCCGGCCTGAACGTTGAAGGTATCAACGCCGAGGTGGCACCTGGCCAATGGGAATTCCAGGTATTTGCAAAAAGCGCCAAACAGTCAGGTGACGAAACCTGGATTGCACGCTACCTGCTGGAACGCACCGCCGAGAAATATGGCCTGTCCATCAACTGGCATCCCAAGCCACTGGGCGACACTGACTGGAACGGCTCAGGCATGCATGCCAACTTCTCCAATGGCGTAATGCGTGATAAAGGCGACAAGGAAATCTTCACCAAGATCTGCGAAGCTTTCGGCCGCAACATTCATCGTCACATGAGCGTTTATGGTGCCCATAACGAACAGCGTCTGACCGGCAAGCACGAAACACAGCGTCACGATCAGTTCAGCTATGGTGTATCTGACCGCGGTGCTTCCATCCGTATCCCTATCAGCACCATGCAGGATGGCTGGAAAGGACGACTGGAAGACCGTCGTACCGCTTCCAACGCTGACCCCTACAAAGTGGCAGCTGCCATCATCAAGAGCACCAAGGAAGGCCTCGCAGCCTGATCCCGGATATTGCTCAACAAAAAAGGGCCGCAAGGCCCTTTTTTTATGGTTTATTCCTTGAGACACCCTTGCCATTGCAATTGAAAAAGTGAAAAGGCGAAGGTCAGCATGGGACACCCATTCACTGATTGATTTGGTTCGAATGTCAGCGAGCCTGGAGAGCGGCTTGGGGTTCTTGGTTCTGAGACCGTCTGCGGCAGGGATGCCGCAGTCGAGCCCCCAGGGATGGGTTTACAGCGTGTCGAAGAAACAAGAACCCCAAGTCGCTCCATGCTCAATCATTGGACACCCACTTGATATCCAGTGGCTCCCGGCCTACCAGGGTGAGCTCAGCTCGCTCGCTCCCGCTCCTCGCCTGACTCCCCCTGCTTCGGCCTGATATACCTCAGTTAATTTGTGCCCTATGATTGTTCGTCCGCAAGCGAACTCATCCGCACTCCTGGCTCACTGAAAATCAAACCAGATCACTACCCGCAATTGGTGGCGCTACTTTAAAGGACACCCGTGCCAATTCTATTGACAGAGGGACAGGGTGTGCCGGGTGAGGAGCGGGAGCGAGCGAACTTGCACACCGTGGTTCTCGTTTTCAAATATTTTTAACCGGGTGTCCTATGAAAGATATGCAATGAATGAACAATCCATTTTATTGTTCAGATTGCATGTCAGTCGTCGCTTGCTGCTTCTGCCTGCTGTCTTGCCACCATGGCTTCGAACAGCGCTTCGTATTCATCCACATGTGCCTGGTAACCTGTCGGATCCACAAAAGGATTCGGATCGCCCGGTTTCCTGTTCAACAGTTTTACATACTTCTCTTCAAGACCGTAGAACACACCGTGTGAACTGACAAACACCTCAACAGGAAATTCACGCGCTTTGGTGAAGGTTTCACGGAAAACTTCCACAATATCCGGAAACTCCTGATTGTCTACAAAACGAATGCCAAGGTTATTTAGGCTGCACTCGATCCAGCCGTAGTAGGTCTGGCCGGCTTCTTCCAGTTGCAGACTCCAGGATATACAGCCACGTGTATGGCCCGGCAACACATGCGCAGTCAGGCTTGTATCGCCAAGCGATACTGTATCTCCATCATCAATGATGCGGTCAACGGGCTGGACCTTGCCACCGGGCGGCTGAAAAGCCTGTACATACGGCAGCTCAAGGCGTCCTACAACCACTTCAGCGCCGGTCAGCTGTTTTACCAGTGCGTCGCCTTCCACATGGTCAGGATGGGCATGACCACTGATCAGGATCCTGATATCGCTGAATTTGAAACCAAGATCTTCCACTGCCGCCAGAATCACAGACACCGACGACTCGTAGTTGCTGCTGACAAGAATATGACCTTCATCAGTGGTCAACAGCCAGGAAGCAAGTTGGCTGGTACCCACATAGTAGAGATTGTCCATGACCCTGTGCGGAGGAAACGGATCATTCCAGCCCGGGGGCTGTGCCTGTAATACGCTGGACAACAACAGACAGGCAAGAAAAGTACAGGATTTTCCGGGCATAAGAGAATTGTTCAACCTGCAAACACGCGTGTGTTGAAGATACGCCGCGACCGGAGAGAAAACCGGTTACTGCCGGGACCCGCCGGTCTCAAGCGTGCGGCCGTCAGGAAATTCTATCCCTCTGGAATTCATGCGAAATGAGCCGTCTTTGGCCTGGAAGCCCTTGACCCTTACTCTGGCACCTGGCGGCAGGGAATCCCTGGTCCAGCCCAAACGGAGCAGCACACCGGGAGATCCACCCTCTACACGCCAGATTTCTTCCTGGCCCTGCTCATTGATCACCTTGATGTTGAGCCAGGAATGCGGATTTACCCATTCCATTTTAACGACCTCGCCATCAAGTTCGACCTCCTTGTTGGAATCAAACTCTGCATAAAAGGAATGGTGCGCAAGAACAGGGAATGCCATCAAGGCCAGCGCAGCCAACAGTATGGTTCTGGATTTTCCGTTCATGATTGTTACCTCTTTGCTCTTGACCCGCTCATCAGACCTGACAAGCGTCAGTCTTGTTCATCAAGCCCAAGCAGATCGCTGTAAAGCAGTTTGTCAGCGAACTCGACACATTTGTGTTCGAGAATCTGGGCATTTTCCTCAACATGCCTGTACAGCATCATCTCGATTGTCCAGGGCTCCGACCAGGTTTGTGGATCATCAAGTGTGGCTTCGTACCAGATATGATCTCCACTGTCCTGCAGGGTAAATCGTTCGGTTACCCGAAGCTGGTTGCTGTGATGATTGCCGGCCCGGTCGAGCCAGGTATTTTCAAGCAGTCCGCTTGTGGTCACAACAAGGGTATCGCCTTCCCACTCCCCCCTTGATTTCCCCATCCAGGAATCAATCGGTGGTTCGCTCTGGTCATTCATGTAAATGACTCTTGTGGAAGCCGCAAAAGGACTGGAAAACAGGATGTCACCAGTACCCTGCACAATCTGGAAAGGTATGTGGTGATAGACAGATCGGGGTACTCCCAGCATGTAGCAGCTGGCTTCCGGATCTGCCTGTGGCCAGTTGGC
Source organism: Gammaproteobacteria bacterium (assembly GCA_030831125.1). Classification (GTDB taxonomy): domain Bacteria; phylum Pseudomonadota; class Gammaproteobacteria; order Pseudomonadales; family Pseudohongiellaceae; genus CAILUG01. The sequence continues at coordinate 27,438 of JAURLQ010000019.1, read as the reverse complement.
CCTGTTATCGTTGCGCTTCTGCAATGCCTCTGGCAGGTATGGAATTGGCCCGCCACCCCGGATCACACTTGTGCCGGCCGGAATGGCAGCAATGGCACCCATCTGCCAGAAATCTTCAAGCGCCTGGGCAGAATGTGCTTCCAGATTCCACCAGGCAGTGTTCATAGCCTGCCAGACACCATTCAATGAAGGATGCCCGTCTATTCTGCTGACTCCGTCTGCTGCCTGTTGTTGTGCTGCAGATTGCGACTGTACAGAGGCCTCTTCAACAGCGGGTGAACAGGCAGCGAGTAAAGCCAGTGCCAACAGGATTAATCCGCTTTTAAAAATCCTAATCAAGACATCCTCCACTCTTCTTCATTTTTTGCTTCATTGCATGCCCGGATGGATGCGTTGAGCTTAGCACGGCCGTAATACACAGGAAACTTCCTTTGCATGGATCAGTTGATCTGGTGCAATTGACGTGTTTGCACCATGCTTTGCACCACATGTAATATGCGGAACAACAGTTACAGGAATTATCGGGAACGCCTTATGATCATCAGACACATGCTGGCATGTGGCATTGCAATGTCGCTGTTGCAGATTCCGGTCCATGCTGCTGAAGAAAATACTGAATTTACCCCGCCCATGACACCCTGGGGTGAGCCTGATATCCAGGGTACCTGGCCCATCAATCACCTGATTGGCGTTCCACTGGTCAGGGATCCGGCATATGGCGAACGGCTATTCATGACCGATGAGGAGTTTGAGGCCGAACAGTCCAGCGTTGCCGCGAGGGATGACAGATTCCAGTCCGGTGCCATACCCGCCGCTGATGCAGCAGGACGTGCGCTGAGACAGACCTCACTCATTGTTGAGCCGGCAGACGGGCAGTATCCCGGGCTTACAGAGTACGGTACACAACTGCAGGCCAACATGCGCAGTTCATACCGCCCCGGGCAGACTGTATTTGACCGTATCGAGGATTTCAGTGCCTGGGACCGCTGCATCACACGCGGCATGCCGGTGTCCATGCTGCCACGCAACTACAACAACGGTATCAAGATATTCCAGAGCCCCGGTTATGTGGCAATACTGCTGGAAATGGCACACGAAGCCCGCATCATTCCCACAGATGGCAGGCCTGCCCTTGATCCTGCAATCAGTCAGTGGTTGGGAGAATCGCGTGGCCATTGGGAAGGCAATACGCTTGTCGTGGAAACCACCAACTTCAATGGCCGTGTCGGCAAGACCAGTGCCGGTGTTCCGGGCTCTCCCGGCCCCCTGCAGCCTTCCACGCCGAACATGAAAATCACCGAGCGTTTCACCCGCACCGGACCGGACTCAATGGATTTTAAAATGCTGATCGAAGATCCCGAGGTGCTGGATCCCGGTTCGTACAAAGTCGAGTATCCGATGTTTCTGGATAACGATTACGAGATGTATGAATACGCGTGCCATGAGGGCAATACTGCGGTGCGCTATTACATTGAAACTTCACGCTTCGAAAGGGCACAGGCTGCCCAGCAGTAATTCAGCAGGCCGTTTGCCTCGCAGAGGCAACGGTATATCTCTGCCTTCCGGAATCTGTTTTCTTTCATCTGACCTTAGGGGCGCACATCAGTGCGCCCATCTTGCCAAATCTGATTGATTTGAATTTTTGACCATCGCCGGGTCGACTGTCATCGCCCCCTAAGTCCACAAATCAGATGTGTCGTATCTGTCCTCTATACTTCTGACCTCTGTTTTCTGAATGTAGGGGCGTGCGTCAGTGCGCCCAATGAATCAACCCATGTCCAGATACAAGCCTATTGATCCAGCCCGAGAATCAGGTTGACCATGACCCGGGCGCGGGCAGGATCAAGATCGGCATGGTTGGTCATCGGGAATTCACCCCAGGCGCCCTCGCCTCCTTCCAGAACCTTGCCAACCAGCATGTTGATATTGGCTTCAGTGCTTTCATACCGGGCTGCAATTTCCTGATATGAAGGCCCCACCAACCTGATATCCATGCGATGACACACAGCACAGTCGCTATCTGAAATCAGTCTGTCCTGTTCCGGTTCAGGAGCCACGGCACCAGGGACAAGTGTAACCGGCTCATCAGTGGGTTCAAGCCGCAGCAGTGCACCATCCGGTTCATCAGTGAGCACATAAAGCAGCCCGTCAGGACCGGTAGTCACATAACGAATCCGTTGATGAAGTGCCGTGAGCAGACTTTCACGGCGCACTTCACCGTTCTCATTGAACACAACCCGCTGCAGATGCCCGGTACCAGGTATACGTCCCCTGATCATTGAGGTGACAAACAGATTATTCTTCCAGCGCGGAAAAGCATCTCCACTATAGAAATGCAGACCGGCTACCGTAATGGAAGGTACCCAGAACAGTTCCGGCTGGGCCATGCCTTCAATCCAGGGCCGGGGTGCAAAGCGTGTCCCGTCATAATCACGGCCATAGGAAGCTTCCGGCCAGCCATAGTTGGCACCGGCACGCATGATGTTCACCTCATCCCCACCCTGCGGACCATTTTCCAGCTCCCAGACTTCTCCTGTTTCTGGGTGAGTGGTGAAATCCATCACCGAGCGGTTACCCAGACTGAAAATTTCAGGCAGGGCACCTTCAGTGCCAATAAAGGGGTTGTCCCCCGGTACCGAACCATCGTCGTTGATGCGCAGTACCTTGCCTATATGAGAACCCAGACTCTGGGGTGCTTCCGGTTCCAGTCGATGAGACACTCCCAACAGGATGGTGCCATCATCCATGAAATGCATGCGGGACGAAGCACCACCAAAATTGGTGCTCCAGGCCTGGGCCTCGAACACTTCCTCGATGTCGACAAGTGTCTGGCCCGTCCATCGGGCACGCCCCAACGAGGTTGTAACCCAATAGCCCTCGCTGCCATCAGGACGTGGCGCTGTTTTGATCCAGGTAAAATACAGGAGCCCGTTTTCATCGAATTGCGGATGCATTTTCAGGTCGAACAGTTGTTCAATGGAAAAATGTTCCTTCAGGTCGACTACGGCTTCTGCCTGCAGCTGACCATCCCGCAGCAGCCGTATTTTTCCCGTTCTTTCATTGATCAGCACATCACCAACAGGATTGTCAGCAGTACCCGATCCTGGCACAAAGAAGAAACCGAATGGATGATCGAGACTACGGGCGACTACAGAAACCTTGAGATTGGCTTCTTCGAGATTGCTGAACACCCAGGGACCATTGCCAAGAACAGGACTGGCCTGCTGGGCCTGCACAATGGACGTTGCCAGCAAGATAATGGCAACAGGGAAAAGCAAAAGAGAAAGACAGTTTTTCATGATTGTGGACCGTACTTCACTGTTTGAATTCTGGTAGCGGAATGTTCCCATTCCATGACAGAAGCACAGTCTGGACACGTCTGTTGCATCATGAGCAACAGGTGTCCTGCAGACCGATTCATGCAATATCCGTTTTATTAACCATTGTTGAAGCATGATATTCAGAAACCCGATTCCGCCCATCACTCTTGCTTTTATAGAGACTTTCATCTGCCTTTGCCAGCAGTTCAAGTACATCAGTGACGTTGTCCGGATAAGAAGCAAGGCCAATGCTGACAGTCGTGCTGATTTTCCTGCCCTCGGAATCAAAGCTCTGGTTGGCTACTGCCTTACACAGCCTTTCTCCCAGTTCTCTCGCCCTTGAAGATCCTATTCTTGGCAGCATGACCACAAACTCATCACCACCATAGCGGCAAATGATGTCTGAAGAACGCATGCAGTCGACTATGGTATTGGCAACATTGGTAATGAGTTTGTCACCCGCCTGATGACCGAACTGGTCATTCACCTGTTTCAGATTGTCAGCATCAATCATCATCACTGACAGCGAATCCTTGGTCTTGCCTGACTCTTCAGCTGTCTGGTTGAACAAGGACATGAATGAACGTTTGTTGAGCAGGTTGGTCATGTCATCGGTTTCAGCCAAGGCCTTGAACATGCTTCTGCCTGCATAAAGATCCGCTACCAGCAGTGTGGTGATATAGGCCACCAGCACGAAAGGTGCAAAATAGATCATCAGCTGGCTGAACTCCCTGTAGGTAAACTCGATACCATCAATCTGGGATATGAAGAAATACACTGCACCAATCAGCATTATCTCCAGAATCGTGACGATCTTTCCCAGCGTGATGGCGCTGATAATGATTGCCAGCAGATACAGGTTGCTCAAGGGACTGTCGACTCCGCCGGTATTCCATACCACCCAGGTAATGAAGAGGATCATTACCCAGGTTTCCAGTGCCAGCTTCCAGCGACGCTGTTGACCCTGGGCATTCACATAATGAAAGCTCAGCACGAAAGCAGTAAACGCCACCATGGACATGACAAAACTGTCGGGATAAAGCACGATGGCATCGGGCGACACGTAATACATGATGACGAGCAGCAAAAGCAGCCACTCGATTTCTGCAATACTGCTGGCAAAGCCCTTGAGCTCAATCTGCTCAATATCAACGCGGCCTGCATCAACATCAAAAATCTTTCTCATCGACACTTCCTGTATTCTTCTGTTTTTACAAGCCTGCCAGCAAAACTCTGTCCAGTTGGACATTGCAGGGTTCACTGTCACGACTCTAGCCCGCGATTGCCCCGAATATCATTCCGGCAGAGCAAAAGTGAATAGTGCTGAGCCCGCAGCAATTGCAACAAATTGCCGGCCGTTGACACTATAGGTCATGGGACCGGCATTGACCTGCCCTCCCACTGAAGCTTTCCACAGCAGCTCTCCGGTACCGGCATCAAGCGCAACGAAATATCCGTCCTTGCCGCCACCAAAAACAACATCACCTTTGGTACTGAGCACGCCACCCCAGGTGATATTGCCCAGATTGAACTCCCATACCTGATCCAGGGTAGCCGGATCATATGCCCTGATGACACCAAAGGCTTCATCGTCATTATTGAAAAATGGTTCCAGGGCCACATCTCCCATCGTCGTTTGGCGGCGATTGATGCCGACAGGCTGTGGAAACTGCCCTTCAATGGCCACAATACCTGAATGCTCCCAGTGGGCAACATAGAACAGTCCTGTTTGTGGGCTGTAACTGGGTGGAGCCCAGTTTATTGCCCCATGGACGTGGGGGCGGATCAGCGTACCTTCAGGCGTGGGTACCATGCCGGCCACGCGCTGGGGTCTGCCATTACTGTCAAACCCGTCCATCCAGTTGACCTCAACAAAGGGTTTGCCTTTCAGGAATTCGCCTGTCACCCGGTCGAGGACATACATCAGGCCGTTGCGGTTGGCCCACAACATGACCTTGCGGATTTCGCCTTCCCACGGGATGTCGGCCAGCAAAGGTACCTGGGTTGAGTCATAGTCCATTTCGTCGTGCGGGGTAAACTGGTAATGCCATTTCAATTCACCCGTATCAGCATCCAGCGCGATGACACTGTCGCTGTAGAGATTATCACCCAGGCGTGTACGACCGTCCCAGTCGGGTGCCGGATTGCCTGTACCCCAGTAGACAAGATTGGCATCAGCATCATAGGCGCCGGCATTCCAGATGGCTGCTCCGCCGGTCATCCAGGAATCACCGGACCAGGTTTCATTACCCGGTTCACCGGGGCCCGGAATGGTATGGAAACGCCATAGTTCTTCTCCGGAGCTTGCACTGAATGCGGCGACATAGCCCCTGATGCCCAGATCTCCACCGGCAGTCCCTATATAAACCTTGTCTTCCACTACCATTGGGGGCATGGTGATAGAGAACAACTCATCTGCATCAGCCACTTCCGTATTCCAGATCAGTTGTCCGCTTCTTGCATCAATGGCAAGCAAACGTCCATCAACGGTGCCCATGAACAGCGTGTTGCCCAATATGGCCAACCCGCGATTTACCCTGCCACAGCAGGTTCTCGCAGGAGCAGGTTCATGATGATAGGTCCAGAAGATTCTGCCTGTTGCTGCATCAAGTGCTACCACATCGTTTGGTGCCTGCACGGTATAAAGCACACCATCAACAACCAGTGGCGTAGCTTCGAATTTTTCCAGTGAGCGCGCCTGCCATACCCACTGCAACTGCAATGTGTCCACGTTGGCACTTGTTATCTGGTCAAGTGGACTGAAGCGCTGGTTGCTCAGTGAACGCGAATAGCTCACCCAGTTTCCGGGTGACTGGTCAGGATTGAGAATGTCTTCAAAACTGACCTGTGCAAAAACAGGGCTACAAGCAAGCAGCACCCCAAGCGCCAGTGAAGTGAAATTTCTCATTGTGCATCTCCACGCTGTAGTGCCAGAAATTCGACCAGATCAGCGATTTCCTGCTCATCAAACAATCCACGCAACGATGGCATGTCAGAAGCGATAAATCCGTATTCCTGCAATTGGGCAAACTGGAAAGAACGCAGCCGTTCATCCCTGTCGAGCAACTGGACTGAGAATGCTCCCCTGTTGAGCAGTCTTCCTGCCACCCTTTCCCCGCTTCTGGTCAATACTGCGTAGCCACGATGGGCAGGTTGAACAAGCGCCTGGGGATCCAGCAGGGACTCCATCAGTTCTACTGCAGTGCGGGTGCGGCCAATGACACTCAGATCAGGCCCGAGCCCGGAACCCCGGCCGTTGAGTCTGTGGCAGCTGCTGCAGTTTCCTTTTCCGTCGTAAAGACTCTGACCCCTGCCCGGATCTCCGGCGAGTGTATAGGTCTGGTCAACTGCAAGACTGCGGAGATAGGCCACTATCTGCAGAATCTGTGCCTGGGCCATGGCGGGATTGCCCGGCATGGGAGTATTCGGAATTCCCTGGCTGATTATGGCAGCCAGCGCTTCATCCGTGTACGGTTGCCGAAAATTGCCATGCCCAAGGTCGACATTTACTATCAGGTCACCATCCGGACCATGGCAATTGGCACAAAACTGCTGATAAGCCTGCTTGCCGTCGATCACATCGAATGCAGTGGCATGCTGGGCACTTGCATACGGGGACCAAGCCAACAAGGTACACCCGAACGATAACATTGCACAAAGCAACAGACGCATGACATATCCTTCTTTGGTGTTGTTTTTCACAGCTTCTGTAACGGTTTATATAACGGAAATGTTATTCTGATTCCAGCATAACAGTAGACACGCCCCTGATTATGGACAGTTATCAACACCCGGGGCATCAATATCGGCATTTTCAGAAGCCAACAAAGGCAGATAGCGTTTTGCTATTGAATCCCAGCCAAGGGTATTCACAAAAGCCGTGGCTGCACTAACGAGGTCAGCCCTGCGTTGTGGATGTCCTGCAAGTTCCACAACTGCGGCACTCATGGCCTCGAAGTCATCAACGATTATGGCTTCGACACCGTGTGTTACCGGTATACCTTCAATACCCTTTGCAGTGGATACGACCGGCACCCGTGCCGCAAAGTAGTCCAGTATCTTCATACGTGTACCCCCTCCATCCTGTAGGGGTATTACTGCAATGTCAGCTGCAGGCAGAATTTCTCCAAGGTCGGCAACACTGCCTGTAAAATGAATTCCTTGATGCAGTTTCCTCTCTGGTGGACGGCTTCCGACAGCCAGAACCGAAGCAGTTATCCCTGCTTTTTCCAGACGGGGCAAAATCTCTGTTGCCAGCAACTGCACAGCCTGCAGATTAGGACCATAGCTGTAGGTACCGTGATAAACCATCAGCAGATCATTTTCTCCTATCCCGTACCTTGCCCTCACTCCCGGGGCTTTGGCAGTCTGCAGATCGTGCAGATCAACCCCATGGGGTATGGTCACCAGTTTTTCACAGGGCACACCATCGGCTGCCAGTTTTTCCCGGTCATTGTCAGACACCGTGACAATGACATCAGCCAGTGTGCACATCTGCAATTCTGTCTGTTTGAGTTTTTCATAAGTCGCATTTTTCAAGCCCTGGATCTGCGACTTCAAACGCTCATACTCTACGTTGTGTTCAACCAGCATCAACTTGCCACCAAACATGGACCTGACATGACTGCAGGGATAAACATAGGCCGGAAACTCTGCAATACAGGTCCTTGTGCCGTGCCTGCCTGCCAGCCAGAGCGATCGGTATATATAGCTGACATCTGTAAGCGGGAAATAGAGAAAGGCATTGCTGAAAGGAAAGCCACGCAACAACAGCCGCAGCAGCGCAACTGGTCTGGGTAATGCCATGAACCTCAGCCAGAGAGGATAGTGCAGTACTTCCTGCTTGCCATTATGAAAACGGTAATATTCCCCGCGCTTGTCGGTACACAGGTAAACATCCTGCCCCAGTCGCGACAGGGATTGTGCCGTCCTCACGATTTTTACGGCAGCACCGTGATCAACCGGAAACAGATCAGCTCTGGTCACCACCAGAATATCCTTTCCTGATCGCTCACTGACCCTGTAGAAAAGTAATTTGCAGATAGCCTGGAAAATGGTGCGCAACCTCATTGCCCGGACTTGCCGGCTTTTCCCCTGATTCGGCGCTCCAGCAGGCAAAGCGAAAGGATACCTTCGGCCAGACCACGCTGCATGGCGTAATACCAACCCGCAGGACCATCCAGCACTCCCCCTTTCAATACCAGGCAATAAAGTGGTACCAGCCAGGGTATGATCAACATGCAGCATCTGAGACGATCCTGCCAGCGTAAAGCCGACCAGGTCGTATTCATGAGCAAATCAACCTCAAGTTCTGCATAGCGATACTGCGATACCAGCCACCTGCCGGAATCCTTGCGGTCATCGTGAAGCATCCTGTTGGCCAGCTCCCGCACTTCACCATCAAGCACCAGTCTCTGTGTGTGTCCATCCTGTTGATAATGTCCCGAACCATTCCTGAACAGCACGGTTACAGGAGGATACAGGTTGCCCCTTAGTCGCTGCCCGAATACACAGTAGAAAAAATTGACCCTGTAGCCTTTAACCCCGGGTGGAGGATCCAATGCTGCCATCTCATCCCTTAATCGCGGAGTCAGCAAGTAGTCGGCATCCATTGCCAATATCCAGGGTGATTCTATCCCTGTTCCGGATACGGCAAAATTCCATTGCTGGCTGTGCGTATCGAATTCCCGGCTGATTACACGGACATTGGGCAAAGACTCGCAATACTCCACTGTTCCATCATCACTGCCACTGTCGACAACCACTATTTCACCTGCCCACTGCAGGGCCGCAAGTGTACGGTTGATGTTGGGCATCTCGTTGTATGTGAGGATAACCGGCGTAACCTGATCAAGCATGCAACCGCTCCTTTGTCAGGGCTGAATATACGGCTGCGAGCTCGCATCCCTCTGCAATTGGCATGAAGCCGGCTATCTTTTTGCTCATCCTGTTCAAACCGGTTTACCCAGTAAAGCAAGCATTGTTGCAGTCATCCGGGTACCGATTATCTTTTTCATGACGCCTGCGGTTTTTGGCCATGACAGTTCAAATCCCGGACGTAATGCATACAGGTGTGAAAGTGCCTCATCAAACAATGACGGACTCAGCTTGAAAAGATGCCGTGCTACATAACCATAACAGCTTGCCAGCGCCTGCTTCCTTTTGTCATCCAGGCTTCCATTGGCTTTCCAGTGTGCCTCAACTTCTTTTGCATTGCTGAATATCGCACTGACAAATTTCAATGGTGAACGTCTGGAGTGGCTTGCACCATGGAAAATCCTGTACAAAGCCAGTATTTGTGGCACATGGATATATCTTCCCCCATTCAACGCGGCATCAAGCATGTACCTTGCATCCTCAACAGGGGCAAGATGCTGTTTCCAGACACCAATTTTTGCCACGATATCACGCGTATAAAGGAGTGCCGCTGGGGGGGACCAGAACGTTGTGAACAATGCCACTTCCAATTCAGGGTCAATCTGCTCAACAGTGCGCATAATGCATTCTCCCTTCACAAACCTGCCGGCTTCTGCTTCCTGTAGTTTCTGCCAATCAGAGTAGGCCACATCTGCTCCGCTACGTTCCAGTGCCTCAACCCTGGCAGCTATGGCATCTGGCAGCAGCAGGTCATCTGCATCCAGATACTGGATGTAGTCGCCCTTCGCCAGTGCCAGTCCGGCATTTCTTGCAGAAGCTGCACCCTGATTGGGTCCGAATACTGTTTTTACAAGTTCAGGATGCAATGCCTCGAATTGCCGAATGATACTTGCAGTGCTGTCCCCGGATCCGTCATCAACAAGAATGATTTCAAGTTGTTTCCAGGTTTGCCCAATTACACTTGCAAGGGTTTCCCCAAGCCAGGCTTCAGAGTTGTAACAGGGAATAATGACTGAAACGAGAGACATGGACTATCTGTTCACTGTTTGGCCAGCAAGTTGCTGTAAAGATCGCACATTTCGCTGGCAACTGTAGCCATTGATCTGACAGATCTGTTCACACCTGCTGTCAGCCGTTGAATTTCTGCAGGGTTTTCTGCCAGTTTTTGCAATGTAGCTGACCAGGGCTGCACCTGGTCATATGGCAGCAGCAGGCCGTTTACATCATGGCTTACCAGTTCTGCAATGCCGCCGATATCTGCTCCCAATACCGGCACACCTGCTGCCATTGCTTCCAGCACAACGAGGGGCCCTGTTTCCAGCCACTGCGACGGCACAGCAAGAATATCGATGCCTGCAAGAAAATTGTGTACTTCATCCAGACCGATTGCATCCTGCAGATTAATTCTATTATCGCTTGCTGCCGTTTTCCTCAGCTGATGCTGATAAGTCTGCCATTGTGGATTGTCAGACCAAACCATGTGCATTTCCAGTAACAGGGGGCATTCAGCAGGCAGGCTGGCAACAGCTTCCATCAACAGGTGTGCCCCCTTGACTGGATCCGCCCTGCCAAGAAAACCCACTTTCAATACATCACCAAAGTCACGCTTCACTGCTTCACTGCCTGCTTGTCTCAATCCCTGACGTGAAAGAAGCACTTTCCCGGAAGAAATACCGTTGATCAGCAAGGCATCCCTGAGCCATTGGCAAACAGCCACAATACTGTCTGCCTGTTCTGCTGCCTTCAGCAGGGTATCAAGATGATGCTGGACGATCGCAGGCGTTGCCAGTGCAGTGCCCACTCTGCCGAATCTGCGCAAGCTGCCTGCAATCGGTACCGGCAGGCGAGCTATCATTTTCCTTGAGACAGGGCCGACATTTTTTGACTCAAACCAGCATTCACTGCATTTACCGACTTCTATCCTGCCGTCACACACATCTGATCCATGCCGGAGCATGGTGCCCCTCAGACAGACCGGAGCTGGAACGTGGATAGTCAGCACTGTTGGCAATCCTGCCTGCTTTGCAGCCTGCAGATGATGAAGACCACAACCATAGGTCCATGAATGCTGGTGATAAAGATCGAAATTGTCACGAGACAGCAGCGCCCTGAATTGTTCAAATCCGCCATGAGGGGTTTTGCCACTTATCTGGTCCGGGCTTCTTTCAGGCAATACCGGATAGCGGAAAACTTCAGTCCCCTCAAAAAGGTATTGCCGCGAGCTTGAACCATCTACAGGGGCAACAATGGTATTTTGCACGCCGCATTCATGCAGTTCCCTGACGAGTTGAGAGAGGTATACCTCGGAACCACCTGTGGATTCAGGAAAGTACCAACCTATGCTCTGGAGAATTTTCATCAGAATTCAGATACTTTTACATTGGATATCAACAGCAGTATAAATCACTGGCTTCCATGAAGTGATGTAAATGCAAGGATTGGAGCATCGGACCGGGCCAGTCCATGATATCCGGCACTTTTAATCCCTCACTCATCCGGTGTATAAGTTATCCCTCTGCCTCCGGATCAAAAAAAACAATAACGGGATAAGCATGAAAATCCAGCTTCAGCATTTTGTACCAACAACCCTGGCCCTGGGCCTGATTCTCTTGTCGCCGCTTGCGCATTCACAGTCGGACAATGCCCGGCTCTCTGCGCTTGAAACCCGCATTTCTGCCATAGAACAGGATACCGCGCAGGTTGAAGCGCTCACCCGGATCCAGCGTATACAGCGCGCCTTCGGCTACTACCTCGACAAGGGCTATTTCGGGGAGGCCGCCGACCTTTTTACCGACAATGGCCTCGTGCAGTACGGAGTAGACGGTATCTATACAGGCAAACAGCGCATCAGGGAACTGTTTACCCGCCATGGTGGTGGCAGTGTGAATGCCGGCCCCGGTTTGCCCTATGGGCGCTTCAACATGCACATGCAGTTGCAGCCCATGGTAACGGTTGCTGCTGATGGCAACACAGCCAAAGCCCGCTGGCGCGAGTGGGCCATGCTGGGACAGTATGAGGAAGCTATCGAATGGGGCGATGCCATTCTGGAAAACGAATACGTTAAGGAAAACGGCGTTTGGAAAGTGTCCCAAATGCGCTACTACACCAATTTCGTTGCACCCTATGAAGGCGGACCGGCCTCACTGGCACCTGTCAGTGGCGACTGGACCACTGAGGTTGGCAAGGCTTTTCCTGCCGACGCACCTGTAAATGAAACCTACCAGCCCTTCCCTGCTGTCTACATTCCCCCCTACCACTACGAAAGCGATCTGTCTGCAATTCGCAGCGACCCGCCCCTGCAGCAATTCATTCGCTCCAACGATGCCATCGGCAGGCTCGAAGCGCTTGCCGACGAACATGCCGCCAAACTGGCACGGGCACGTTCGCTGCGCGCAGTGGAAAACCTGCAATCGATGTATGGCTACTACCTGGACAAGGGGCAATGGGAACAAGCGGCAAGCCTGTTCACTGCAGACGGTACCTGGGAATTCGGCCAGTGGGGCATATATCGCGGGCCTGAAAGTATTGCACGCGGCATGACCCTGATGGGGCCACAAGGACTGGAGCAGGGACAACTCAACAACTATCCGATGCTGCAGGCCGTCATTCACGTATCTGACGACAACAGCCATGCCTGGGGACGTTTCCGAAGCGATGTCATGCTTGCACGTAATGGTCAGGGACGTTGGGGCGGTGGTGTCTACGAAAATGAATATGTGAACGACAACGGTATCTGGAAGATCAGCAAGCAGCATTACTGGGTAACTTTCTGGGGCGACTATGACAAGGGCTGGACCGGCGAAGGTATTATTCCTGTTGAAGGCATGAGCAGTGTTGTGCCGCCTGACGAACCGCCTTCTGTGGTTTACGAGTCGTTGCCCAACACATTCATCATTCCATTTCACTACGACCATCCGGTAACCGGCGAGCCGCACAACGACCTGCTGCGACGGGACCAGGATCCGCGGGAGCAGCAACAGTGAAAAGCATACTCATAGCCATTGGCTGTTCTGCAGCACTGACTTTATCCGCTACGGCTTCTGCCCAAAGCGACAATGCCCTGTTCCAGCTGGAACAGCGCCTCAATGCAGTCGGCGAAAGAATCGAACACCAGCAGGACATCAGTGAAGTGGAAATTCTGCAGCGCAGCTATGGCTACTATGTGGACAAGGCCCTGTGGTATTCGCTCACCGACCTGTGGACAGATCGGGGCACACTGGAAATCGGTGGTCGCGGCGTCTTCCTCGGAAAGGAAAGAGTCTATGAATACATGCGCGTGGGCCTGGGCACTGTGGGACCGAAACCGGGCCTGCTATACGACCACCAGCAGTTCCAGCAGATCACCACCGTCAATCCCGATGGCACAGCCGAAGGACGTTCGATTGCATTCGTGATGTCCAGCGGCGGCTGGGGACACAACTACTATGAAAACGATTATGTGAAGGAAGACGGCATCTGGAAATTCACCAAACTGCACGGCCCCTTCAACATGTATTCAGGCTACGACATAGGCTGGCTCGACAACACAACGCTCAACACCTTTCCAGAAAAGTTCGATCCGCCACCGGATCTGCCACCCACCACAATCTACCTGACCTACCCGAACTACTATGTGGAACCCTTCCACTACCCCAATCCGGTTACCGGCATGCCTATGCCTGCACCTGACCCGGCAGCAGGTGGAGAAGCCTTCGGTAACTATAGCCCGGCTGACTGGTACTGGCAGAACAGATAAACAAACCAGGCAGTTGCTGCAATGCCTGCTTTCAGTAACTACGGCCTCAGCACAACTGCCAACGCCCAATGCAAAGGGCAATACTGCCGGGCATCACATTTTCACAGTCAGCAACAAAACGCTTGCCGACGAATTCTGGTATGCGCTTGGCGGCAAGTTGGAGGAATGGGGTGTTCTGGAAATGAGTGGTGCAGCAGGACCGGACCAGATTGAAGTACCGCAGTAAATAAGAATACAGGGTTAATTCGGCTCAATACGCAACACAGCGTATTCATCACCGTCGGTCAGCACGTACAGATTGCCATCAGGGCCCTGTACTACCTGGCGTATGCGCTGATGCAGTTCAGTGAGCAGGGTTTCGCGACGAACATCCCCGAAACTGTCGTTGAAAACCACTCGTTCAAGTCCACCGGTTCGGTCTACCTCACCCCTTCGCGCACTGGCAACAAACAGATTGCCCTTCCATGCCGGGAACTTGTCACCGTTATAGAAGTTCATGCCTGATGGCGCGATTGATGGTGACCAAAGCACCTGTGGCTGTTCTATATCAGCTGAAACCGGGAGTTCAGATACACGCGCTCCCTGGTAGTTGCGGCTGAAACTGTAGGTGGGCCAACCATAATTGGCACCGGGCTTCAGCAGGTTTACTTCATCGCCGCCGTTCATGCCATGATCGGCAGCGAACACAGTGCCGGTTCCCTCATGCACGGCAAGCCCGAGCTGATCGCGAAAACCGTAGGCAAAAATGGCGCCGTTTGCACCGGGTTGGCCAACAAACGGGTTGTCTGCCGGAATGCTGCCATCATCATTCAGACGCAGAACCTTGCCATAAATGCTGTCGAGCTGTTGTGACACATCTCCATTCGGGCCACTGGTGGTGAAATACACCGTGCCATCATTGGCAAAGGCAATGCGGGAACCACTCATGCCACTGTAGCCACCGGCAAACAGTTCTTCTGCCTCTTCCAGCCTGCCGTTTTCATAACGGGCCCGCATCAGGGTTACCGCGCCACGGCGTTGCTGTGGAGCTTCGCCACCAGCTGCCACCGGTTCATGCTTGTTGAAAGTGAAATACAGGTAGTGGTTTTCGGCAAAATCAGGGTGCAAGGCTATATCCTGCAAACCACCATTGCGCGAGACACCATCAAGCGCGGGTAATCCGGGCACAGGAGCGGGATCAAGCACAGGATTCGCGCCTGTAGCATCATGAATGATACGCAAGGGGCCACCCCTTACGGACACCAGCAAATCACCATCGGGCAGAAAAGCCAGTCCGAATGAACGGGTCAGGTCCCTGGCCAACAACGTTACCTTGATGCCATGCTGTTCGGCAGTATCGAACACATAGGGACCCTGCAGCTCTACAGGTGCCACCCCTATGGGTGGTTGATCGGCAGCCAGTACTGTATTGCTTGACAGCACCGCCAGAGCCAATCCCCTCAAAATTGATGCACGCATATCCTGTCCTTTCTGTCTACCTGTTCGATATCGACCTGCCACCCGGGAAAATCTTGCATTCGCAGCTATGTAATACACAAGCAATGCAATTAACCTCAATATTCCAGCTTGAATTTTGAAAGACACCTGCTGAAACTGGATTGCAGTAATAGTTTACGCGACACGCCGTAAACCCATCCCTGGGGGCTCGACTGCCGCAGACGGTCGCTCAATCAATTACTGCAATCCAGTCCTATCCTTGTGGATTGTCATCAACGATCAAGGGACAATCACCTCACGAGCAAGAGGAAAGCCATCATGACACGACACCCGACTTCCTGCCACTTTCCACAAGTCCTGCCCAGGGTTGCCATGATGCTTGCTGCGGCAGTAAGCGCCAGCGCACATGCCCAGACCAACCTCTATTGGGGCGACCTGCACCTGCATTCCAACTATTCACTGGATGCCTACGGGGTACGCAACACCCGCATGACTCCCGACATGGCCTACCGCTTTGCCCGCGGCATTCCCATCCATCATGACGTGCTGGATACCAAAGTGCAGATAGACCGGCCACTGGATTTTCTGGCCGTGACCGACCATTCCGACAATCTGGGGACAGACATGCAGGTTGTCAGGGCAGACCCGCAACTTGCCGCCCTGCCCTGGGGCAGCCGTCTCATCGAATCCGTTACACCGGATTCACCCTGGGGAGGACTCCTGGGTTTCCGCCGCTCGCTTGTCCCCCAGCAAGGCAACGAGATGATGGATGGTGTGACAACGATCGAGCTGAAAGCCTCGGCATGGGAGGATGAAGTTGACGCTGCCGAGGCGAATTACATTCCCGGCACTTTCACAACGCTGGTGGGCTGGGAATGGACAGCCATGATCGAAGGCAAGAACCTGCATCGCAATGTGATCACCAATGTCGGCGAGCGCGCCAAGGAATTCCTGCCTTTCAGTGCCGGTCAGTTCTGGCCACTGGAAGGCGACAGCAATCGCCCCGAAGACCTGTGGAACTGGCTGGATGCAACCTCTGCCAGCCTGGATATGGATTTCATTGCGATTCCCCACAACTCCAATATTTCCGGCGGCCTGATGTTCGACATCGTCGACAGCGACGGGCGCCCCATCGATTCAGCCTATGCCCAGCAGCGCAGCAAATGGGAGTCGCTGGTGGAAATCACCCAGATGAAAGGCACTTCCGAGGTTCACCCCTCACTGGCGCCCAATGATGAATTTGCCGAGTATGAAATACGCCGCAAGCTGCTGATTGGTGCACCGACTCCTCCCAACGAAGCCGATTATGCGCGCTCTGCCCTGTTGCGCGGCCTCGACATAGAAGCAGAAGTTGGTGCCAACCCCTACAAATTCGGTTTTGTCGGGGCCACCGACGGCCATATCAGCATGAGCTCGGTTGAAGAGAACAATTTCTACGGCAAGATTGCCACCGATTCCCATCTCAGTGATCACCTGCCAAGAGAGCGACCGGTGATTTTTCCCGCCTGGGAAATGTCGGCGTCAGGACTCACCGGGGTATGGGCCGAGGAAAACACCCGCGAAGCGATTTTCAATGCTCTGAAGCGCAAGGAAATCTACGCCACAACCGGCCCGCGCATCTCGCTGCATATGTTCGCGGGTTTCAACTTCACTCCCAGCGATGCACAGGTCAATGACATAGCGGCTGTCGGATATGACAAAGGCATTCCAATGGGCGGCGATCTTTCTGTTGTGCCACAGGACAAGGCAACAGGGCTGCTGATCCACGCTGCCAAAGACCCGGTAGGCGCCAATCTCGACCGGGTGCAGGTTATCAAGGGCTGGCTCGATAAAGACAACCAGCCACACGAAAAGATATATGACGTAGTGTGGTCCGGTGACCGTCAGGCAGACGCCAGCGGCAAGGTGCCTGAGATGGGTAACACTGTGGATATTTCAACCGGGCTTTACAGCAATGACATAGGCACCGAACAACTCGCTGTAGTGTGGACCGATCCGGATTTTGATCCCACCCTGAATGCTTTCTACTATGTACGGGTGATCGAAATACCGACCCCAAGGCATTCCCTTTATGATGCGATAGCACTGGGTATTGATGTCAGCGTCACAAACTACCCAGCGACTATCCAGGAACGCGCCTACTCTTCACCAATCTGGTATACGCCCTGAGCAGACCGGTTTGTCGTCTTGCCTGAGCTGAAAATTACTGGCCCGGGGGAGCACCTATACCCGCAGAGCTGGCATTGAGTTCCGAACCGTCGGGCAGGGTAACCGCTCCACCGCTGGCGCGATATTCGCCGTCACGCGACCTGTATCCAAGTACGCTTACCAGGGTGCCCGCAGGCAGGGAATTACGGTTCCATCCCCTGCGTATGAGTGCGTTCGGTGCACCACCTTCTATGGCCCACTCCTGCACTTCTCCACTGTCGGTAGTCACTTTGAGATAGATATAGGAATGCGGATTGGTGAATACCATCCGGATTACTTCACCACGAAGTTGTACTGGCTGTTCAATATCAAACTCCGCCGAAAATGAATGGTGGGCCTGGACCGGGAGTACTGTTACCAGAGAGGCCAGCACTGCACAGCATACAGAGGTGCGAAACATTGCGTATTCCTCTTGTTGTTTACCGGCAACCCTGATGGTCAGACCGGATTATTGTCCTTGTACCCGGTCTACTGACCTGCCGGCACAGTCATCAACTCACCATAGAGCAGACGTTCTGAATATTCCACGCAGTTGAATTCAAGCAAACGCGCACCTTCCTCAATATTCCGGTACAGCGGCATGCGTATGGTCCAGGGCTCCGAGTAGGTTTCCGGATCATCAATGGTTGCTTCATACATCATGGTGTAATCATTGAGCAGCGAATAACGCTCGGTAACCAACATTGCATAACTGTGATGATTGCCGGCCCTGTCAAGCCAGGTCTGGTCCAGATTTGAATTGACCTCTATTACCAGAGTGTCTCCATCCCACGAACCGTTTGAGCGACCCATCCAGGTATCAACCGGTGCGATCATGTGATCTTCCGGATTCATGAAAACCGGTCTGTTGGCATTGGCATAGGTGTAGCTGAACAAAATGGTGTCTCCCTCTCCCTGCACGATCTGGAAGGGATAAGGCATATAGGTAGCACGGGGAATTCCGGGCATATAGCACTTTGCCTCGGGATCAGTCGCAGGCCAGCCAGCCCTGTTTTCATTGCGTTTTTCCAGCGCCTGGGGCAAATAGGGAATACTGCCTCCGACAACCACACTTTTTCCGGCAGGTATGGCAGCAATGCCCCCCATGGGCCAGAAGTCATCCAGCGCCTCGGCAGAATGCCCTTCAAGATTCCAGTAGGCTGTATTGAGCGCCTGCCAGATGCCATTGAAATTTGGCTTGTCGTTGATACGTGCAGGTCTTTCCCTGCCCTGTGCACTGGCCTGGGCAAATGGCAGTAGTGCAATCAGGGAAGCCTGGATCAGAATTGATAATGTGGGTAGCAGTTTATGTTTCATTCGCCCTATTATAGAGACAAAGTGCTGGAGGGAAGCAATATGGTTCACCAATTAAACAAGGCTGGATCCGGAAGAAGGTCAACGCTGTTGACAGACCCTGCTCCGACCATCGTCATCAGGATTGCCGGCCTTGCGCTTGCCATTACCTTTGCCACACCGCTTGCGGCCCAGCAGCAACCAGTGCCAGCCGAACTTACCGCAGCCGCAGTGGCAGATCCACAGTGGCAGGTAGCAAGATTTTCCTGGGGAGATCCGGATTTTGAAGGTACGTTCACCAGTCGCGACATGAGCGGTATTCCCATGGAACGACCCGCACGTTATGGTGAAAGCGAAAAAATGACGGAAGAAGAGTTCATTGCCAGGGCAACTGGTGGTCCTGCCGGGTTGGCAGCACTGAGGGCCGGCGATGAATTCGAAGGCGAGGAACGCCTGCAATTGAGCGCTCTTGATTCTTCTGAAGTAGGCACCCGGACATTCGGGTACAACTCCTATCTGATCGATCCTCCCGATGGGCGCATGCCTGCCCTGACAGAAGAAGGACAACGCAGGCGGGCCAATTATCGTGGCGGACAATCAGAAGGCCCCTATTTTACGACTGAAAATTTCTCCTACTATGATCGCTGCATTACACGTGGCGTAACCGGTTCCATACTGCCCTCGTTGTACGGTGATGCAATGCGCATAGTCCAATCACCCACCGAGATTGCGATCAGCTATGAGATGCTGCACGATACTCGCATCATCCCACTTGATCGCAACGATTTCCCCGGGTCGGGAGTGCGTCAGTACATGGGACTGTCTGTGGGCCACTTCGAAGGCGACACCCTGGTTGTGGAAACCCGCAACCTGACTGACAAAATTGCAGTTGCCAGGGTACCGCACAGTGAAGACGCTGTGCTGACCGAGCGCTTTACCCGCATTGATCCGGACATGATCGATTATGTGGTTACAGTGGATGATCCCCGCACCTATGAGCAACCCTGGACTTTCCGCCTTACCCTTACCACCCAGCCGGACTATGAAATTCTGGAGTATTCCTGCCACGAGGGTAATTTCTTTGTGGCTAATGCACTGCGTGCAGAGAAAAATTTCCAGCAGTCTGTTGAGGAAGCACTGGCAAACGGAGAAGTTCCGCCGGAACGCTATGTGCCTTCCACAACACTTGATATCTATCAGGCTCCATCATCCGATGAAGCTGTGGATATCAATTCGCGATAAAAGGATGTTGCATCTGCATGCAAGTTGACTGAAAAAGCAGCTTTCAGGGTTCGGTTGCAAATAAACCGTTTCTTTCTGAAACCAGGAAATAAAAGCCAAATATCCCGATCTTTGTTACCCTGCACGGCAAATTCGGGGCGAGTCCACTGGGCTTGATCATCCACAGCGAAAACCGGGATTGGTGCATTGCGATATAAATCCTGTAAATATCTGCTTACAGGCCTGATTTTGGCGAGTTCCTGCCTTCCGGTCACTGTTACTGCCCAGGCGCCTGATCTCTTGTCACGATACCCTGCCATGGAGGGTGTCCGTATTTTCGAGCCTGTCTATTTCATGGAATTCGATCCTGTAACTGCACTGGATCTCGTGCAACGCATGCCCGGTTTCAATCCACAGCAACAAAATGGGGGCAGAGGACTGGCAGGCGTTCGAACCAATATCCTTATCAACGGTAAACGCCCGCCTCCCAAAGGCCAATCCATCTGGCAACAACTGTCTTCCCGCCCCTACACCAGTGTTACCCGCCTGGAAATGATCAACTCCGGTGCCCGGCTCGACATCGACATGCAGGGTTACAACCAGGTAGTCAATGTCATCCTTGAAGATGAGGAGACCAACTACTATGAGCTCAGAACGGATTATCGTGAAACGGGTGACGGCGACTTGCGACAACGCAATGAGGACGAAACCGAGTTCAACGCCAATGCCTCCATAGGCTGGCTGGGACACGAGTTCAATGTCCGTGCCGGTAACCGTGACCGCAACAGACAGGAACCATCAGGATTCGTTGATATTGATCCGGCAAATCCCCAGCAACGAATTACCACGCAGACCCTATCCGGACAACAGGAAGAATTTGTAGAACTCAACTCCCTGTTTGATTTCGGGCAGCAGGGTACCTTGTCGCTCAACACTTCTTTCAGCACAAATGACAACAACTCCTCCCCCCTGATCCTGGACGAAGGTGGTCATCTTGCCGGCGCCATCAGTGAGGCATTTCTTGATGATCGGGAACGCGAGGAAATATCCGGGGAGTACATCAGGGCCATGGGTAGCCGCAATGAACTCATGATTGCCTTTGTAGATTCCATTGACAGCAGAATTTCTGAATCAAGCTTTGCCACTGAAAATGAACTGCTCACTTCCATCCGGCAACAGGAATCAGGAGAAACTGCAGGTCGTATCCGCTTTACACGGACATCCAGTGAAACCCTGACGTTGCGCGCCATCCTGTCTTCGGCATTCAACTATTTCGAAGGCAGCCTTCGCGTGATTGAGAATGGGCAGCCTGTTTCACTCAATGGCAGTGACAGCCTTGTAGAGGAAGACCGCCATTCACTTGCCCTGGAAGCCGACTGGAGTTTCCGTGAAAACTGGCTTTTGCGTGGCAGTATCAGCGGAGGCTCCTATGCACTTGAAGCCAGGAATGTGCCAACCAACAAACAGACAGAAATAAAAGGCATGACCTCCCTTTCCTGGCAGATGCGGGAAAGGACCAACATTACACTTGAGTCGCGTTACGACATTGGTCAGCTGAGTCTCAACCAGTTCCTGGCTTCCTCCAACCTGTCATCCGACATTCTGCAAGCTGGCGCTGTGCGGCTCGATTCGGAACGTAACTGGGAAAACCGCATACAGTATGACCAGCGCTTTGGTGACCGCGGGGTGCTGAAAATGACACTGGGCCACCGGATTCTGGAAAATCCGATTCGTTCTGTGGCCTTGTCTGATTCACTTGTTGTATCCCAGAATGCCTTTGCGGAGAAACTGACCTTTTTCAACAGCAATATCGAATACCCGCTGGAACGCTTCAACATGAAAGACCTTGTGCTGGAAGCAGGCTTCAACATCAGGAAATCCGGAACCATAGACCCCGTGACCAGGGAATCCAGGGAAGTATCCTGGGTAGATCCCATGAACTGGAATCTGGGCATGAGGAAAAACCCCGGCGACGGACAATGGAGCTGGGGCATGAACCTGTGGAAGCGGATCTACAATACTGACTATGGTGTAAGAAATACGCGGAAACAGTTCGACAGTCACGAATGGCAGACTTTTGTGCAGTGGGAACCCATCAATGGACTACGACTGACAGCCCGTCTGGAAAGCCAGCGCAACCAGTTCAACACAGCAGAGTTTTATTCGAGTGTGCGGCAAAGCGGACTCGACCCGTCCTTCATATCTTCAACAACAAGTCGCCGCGACAGTGCTCCATCTTTTACGCTCCAGTGGAGACGCAGGAAAAATCTGGAAATTACTGCCACCATCAATCCACGACCGCTGTTCCAGAGCACTGAAATCCTGACAGACTTCAATACGTTGGAAAACTCCTTCCAGAATCGTGAAATCGCGCAGGGGCCCAGTGGCGAAATCCGTTTCAGAATCTACAATCGATGAATCCCGTTTTCCCGCAGTTGCGATACTCCCCTGAACCTGAGCGGTGTTGCTCAGCGTTCCATGGCCTTGCGCAGTGCATCAGCCATGGCATTGTTCAAATTGCCGCCTGCTTTACCCTTGACTGTCGTGGATTTTGCTTCACTGCGCGCCTGTTTATGCTGTGCTTGCCCTGGTGTTTTTCGATCATTGGGAATGGTTGATGAATCAGACAGGCGCATGGTCAGGGCTATGCGTTTACGCGCCACATCTACTTCCATCACTTTTACCTTCACCACATCGCCAGTCTTGACGATTTCCCTGGGGTCCTTGACGAAGCGATCTGCCAGCATCGAAATATGAACCAGACCATCCTGATGAACACCTACATCAACAAATGCCCCGAAGTTGGTAACATTCGTGACGACGCCTTCAAGCACCATGTCGGGTTTGAGATCCCTCATCTCTTCAATACCGTCCTTGAATGCAGCTGTCCTGAATTCAGGCCGGGGATCCCTGCCGGGCTTTTCAAGTTCTGCCAGTATGTCGCGGACAGTCGGAATACCGAACTTGTCATCGGCATAATCAGCAGCATTCACACTTTTCAGGAAATCCCTGTTACCTACAAGCTCTTCAATACGTTTGCCGTTTTTCTCGAGTATTTTCTTGACCACCACGTATGCTTCCGGATGAACGGCTGAACTGTCGAGGGGATTGTCACCTTTCATGATGCGCAAAAAGCCTGCAGACTGTTCAAAGGCTTTGGGGCCCAGTCTCGGTACTTCCAATAACAGCTTCCTGTTGGCAAAGGGACCATTCTGGTCACGCCAGGCCACAATGTTTTCTGCCATTGACTGCGTCAAACCGGATACCTGTTTCAGCAGGGGTACGGATGCCATGTTCACGTCAACTCCTACTGCATTCACACAGTCTTCTACAACCGCATCAAGTGTTCTTGCCAGTTGCACCTGGCTGACATCGTGCTGGTACTGGCCCACACCGATGGCTTTGGGTTCAATCTTCACCAGTTCCGCCAGAGGATCCTGCAGACGTCTGGCAATGGAAACAGCACCCCGTATTGTGACATCCAGATCAGGGAATTCGCGGGCAGCAAATTCGGAGGCTGAATAAACAGAGGCTCCGGCTTCTGATACAACCAGCGTATTGAGCTTCAGCTCAGGATGGCGCTTCATCAGTTCCTTGGCCAGCTTGTCGGTTTCACGCGAAGCCGTTCCATTACCGATACTGAGCAGTTCTACCTGATGTTGCCGGCAAAGTTTTGCGAGTGCGGCAATACTTTCATCCCATTGGTTTCTGGGTGCGTGCGGATATATCGTGCTGTAATCCACCAGCTTGCCTGTGTTATCCACAACTGCCACTTTCACACCGGTACGCAAACCGGGATCCAGCCCCAACGTAGGCCGCGGGCCTGCCGGTGCTGCCAGCAGCAGATCCTTGAGGTTACTGGCAAATACCCTGATCGCTTCCAGTTCGGCAGCTTCACGCAACTGCAGTTTCAACTCCAGTTCAAGATGCGAGAAGATCTTGATCTTCCATGCCCAGCGTGCGGTTTCCAGTAGCCACGCATCCCCTGCCCGACCCTGATCGGCAATACTGAAATGTTGCGCCACCATGCTCGCGCACGGATGGGAAACCATCTGTTCTTCATCCTTGAGTTTCAATGTGAACAGCAGAAAGCCTTCGTTGCGCCCCCTGAACAGGGCAAGCGTGCGATGGCTGGGAATGGTTCTGATAGATTCATCAAACTCGAAATAGTCACTGAACTTGACGCCTTCCACTTCCTTGCCGGGAATGACCCTGGAGCTGATGATCGCGTTTTGCTGAAGGAAGTCCCTCAGTTTCTGCAGCAGGTCTGCAGTTTCTGCAAAATTCTCCATCAGAATCTGTCTGGCACCATCAAGTGCAGCCTTGGTATCTGCCACTTCCATGTCGGGATTGAGATATTTTGCTGCCTCCTGTTGGGGATCAAGGTCAGGATTGGCCAGCAGATCCAGCGCCAGCGGTTCCAGTCCTGCCTCGCGGGCTATCTGTGCCTTTGTACGACGTTTGGGACGATATGGCAGATAAAGATCTTCCAGGCGACTTCTGGTCTCCGCTCCTTCTATGTCACGCTTCAGTGTTTCCGTGAGCTTGCCCTGTTCATCTATGCTGCGCAGTACTACCTCACGTCTGTCTTCCAGTTCCCGCAGATAACCCAGCCGTTCGCTGAGCTGCCTCAGTTGGGTATCGTCCAGCCCGCCTGTCGCTTCTTTTCGATAGCGGGATATGAAGGGTACGGTAGAACCTTCATCCAACAGGGAAATGGCTGCAGCAACCTGCTGCTCTTTGACAACGAGTTCGTCGGCGATGCGCCGTGATATGGATTGCATGTGAATTGACTACCGGATTGTACTGCCAGGAATGAAGGGCTTTGTGCCGCTTCCGGAAAGCGCGCAAGGATAAACCCTGGCCGGGGAGGCGTCCAGTTGTCATGACCGGTAATAATGCCAGGTCGCTCTATCAGCTGAATTGATGGATTAGAAACAGGAATACACCAAAAGGAATCCAATCACCTATCAGTCAAATTCCAGTTGCCAGCCAGCAGGCTTTGTCACTAGAATTCGCCGCCCGCCGTGCCTTGCGAGCGGGATCCCGTTTGATGGAGTCTTTATGCAGAGGCTGCGTGAACTCGCGCGTCTTGTTGAGGCTGTGTTTGACGATCTTGAGCAAACCTTCAGTAACTACCAGCAACAGACAGGCCTTACCTGTTTGTCAGGCTGTGGCGCCTGCTGCAACAACCCCAAAGTAGAAGCCACACCACTGGAACTGCTGCCACTTGCCTTGCATTACTACGACCTTGGTCAGGCAGAACAGATGCTTGCAGACCTGCAGCAGTATTCAGGCTTTTCCTGTTTCCATTACAAACGTCATTCACTGGACGGACTGGCAGGACAATGCTCGGTTTACCGTCAGAGGCCGGCAATATGCCGGATGTTCGGGGCAGCCAGTGTTGGCAGCAAGGATGGCAAAGGCAGGCTTTCTGTGTGCAAGTTAATAAAACAGGAGCGCCCTGCTGCATACGAGTCAGTCATAGCTTCCGATTGCACGGATGCTCCCCGCATGTCGCATGGCAAGTCGCGAATTCAGCAGTTGGATTTCCGCCTGGGACAGCAGGACATGCCGATCAACGAGGCGCTGATCGTGGCACTTGAAAAAGTCCTGTTCCAGAGCAGTTTCAGCGATACAGAATCAACGGGCCTGGTAGCCTGATAAAAAATGTGTCCGGCAGATCTTGGAATCTGCCAGCACCAAAGCCAAAGGCTATTCAAAATTGAACAGGTCTTCCAGGTCGTCACCCGACCCGCTCATGTCCTGCTCGAAAGCATCTCTCCAGATCTTGTCCCATGGACGGCCATACATGTCGGGCACTTCATATTCGATAACCGTACCTGC
The DNA here is from genome assembly GCA_030831125.1 of Gammaproteobacteria bacterium. Taxonomy (GTDB): domain Bacteria; phylum Pseudomonadota; class Gammaproteobacteria; order Pseudomonadales; family Pseudohongiellaceae; genus CAILUG01. The sequence continues at coordinate 1,521 of JAURLQ010000019.1, read as the reverse complement.
CGGTATGGGTACTGCATTGCCATCTACCGGAAAGATATTCTGGAAACATTCTATGAATACGATGGGCTGCAGGTCCGGGTCGGTGAATTCGTTTACCTTGTTCATGTTACGCACTATGCGGACAGGCTCAACAAAGGATTCAGGATCGTAAAGAATACTCTCATGGTTCAGTCCCAGGAAATTGCCATCGGCATCGCGATTTGGTGTGTAGATCTCAATGGTCTGCATCTGGCTGGAAAATTCAAAAGCCGAATGTGCCTTCCAACCCTGGATATTGCTGGTCCATGTAATCAGGACATCGCCGTCCCAGAAGCCGACAGTTTCCCCATACCAGCGCGGGACAGCCTCACCCAGTCTGGGTACACCACCGTTGGGTATATCCTCCATATTGAATTCCCTGCCAACATGGATATTGGTTATGAAATTGTCGGCCACACCCGCAGATATCTGCACCATGTCAGGCGTGGCAATAATCTGGTGCTCCCAGACCGCAAAGGGGTAATACCGACGCATGAATCCTTCCGGCCAGCAGAAGCTTGACTGCCACAGTGCATGACCATGTACCTGGTGGTAAACCTCCTGCACCATGCGTTTCTGGTACTCCGGCGTAAGCAATGACAATGCAGTGCTTACCTGGTTATGTTGCAGCCAGTACCAGCTCTGCTGATTGCTTGAACCAGCCGGTCGTTGGTATATGCCGTTCCATTCTTCTGCAGGAAAATCCTTGAACGTATAATCCCCCGGGCCGCCGCGACCTTCGGTTTCAGCCAGCAGGGCTTCGTAGTGTTCCTGCGCAGTGGCAAAGCCGTAGGGGCTGACGATGGCTTCCCTTGGAAGGTCAATATCACAGTTGCCCCATGGGCTGCCCTCTACCGTTTCAGACAGGGGTTGCGGGGTCAGAATGCCGCGCTGGGCTTCAGTGGCATAGGGACTGTTACAGCGGAAATAGCGCGGATCGCTCCATAGTGCCTCATCAGCATAGAAATCAGTCGTCGTGAAAACATCCACTTCCAGCGGCTCGATGCCATCAGGCAATTCATCCGGGTAGTAACCATTGAGTGGAGCTTCGGCGCCTCCTCGGGCAAAACCCCTGGCCGGGCCGACGATGGGCGCACCCTGTACGCTCTCCATCAAGGGACGTCCACGACCCACACTTTCAAAACCGGTATCGGGCATTTGTTGGGCTGGAACCTGCAATGCAATTGTTGCGCTGCAAAGTACCAATGATTTCACAAGACTGAACTTCATAAGCTACCCCTTTGATTGCAATCCCTTACAAGCATGATTGTTTTATTGAAGGCTCTGGAGGGCCGTGCACCTTGAATTCAAAATTTACGCAGCAAATCGAAGCCTGAATCAACCACAAATCTTGATTGCAGCTTCCTGTGATTGGATCTGAGACCGTTTGCGGCATGGGTGGAGCAATGTCGTATAGCAAGCATAGCTTGCTGCATTTCGTAACGACACCCGCATTTGCGGGTGGCTGGACCCGCTTGCGGGCCGCAGCCGAGCCCCCATGGG
>JAURLQ010000146.1 GCA_030831125.1 Gammaproteobacteria bacterium | reverse complement strand
TGAGGGGACCTTCCTCACTGTGTTCGGGTGCAATCTTCAGATACCCTCCCACGTGATGCGTAACCAGTTCCTTGATGTATTCAGGATCGCGCAGAGCCAGATCGTAACGCAAACCGGAAGCAATCAGGATGCGTTTGATTCCAGGCAACATTCTTGCCTTGCGATACAATTGCGTGGTCTGACTGTGATCCGTTTTCAGATGCTTGCATATGCTGGGGTAGACACATGAAAGTCGGCGACAACGCTGACCGATTTCATTGTCTGCTTCCTTGCAGACCAGGCCATACATGTTCGCGGTGGGACCGCCAAGATCAGAGATCACACCGGTAAACCCTGGCACCTTGTCGCGAATCTGTTCAACTTCCCGCAGTATTGAAGCTTCCGAACGGCTCTGGATCACCCTGCCCTCGTGTTCTGTAATGGAGCAGAAGGTACAGCCACCAAAACAGCCGCGCATGATGTTCACAGAAGTCTTGATCATGTCGTAGGCAGGAATGACGGCATTGCCATAGAACGGATGCGGACGACGCTGATAGCGCAAATCGAACACACCATCCATCTCATCGGTATCCAGTGGTATCGGAGGCCTGTTGACCCATATTTCCCTGGTGCCGTGTTTCTGGACCAGTGCCCTGCCGTTGTATGGACTTGCTTCCTGATGTAACACCCGGGAAGCATGTGCATAAAGAACTGGATCATTACTGACTTTTTCAAAGGATGGCAAACGCACACAAGTCGTGTCGGTATCCAGCTCCTGTTTGTGCTGCAAAGGCAGTGGAATGATCCTCACCGGTGCTGCCGGGCCGGGAGTGGCATCGGAATTTTCATCGGAGTTGTCGTATTCATAGGGATTGGTCATCTTGTCGATGCGACCGGGCCAGTCAACCCGCGTTGAATCGATTTCTGTCCAGCCCTCTGGCACTGCATCCCGTATCAGGGTGGTTCCACGAATGTTGGTGAGTTCTTCCAGTTTCTTGCCCTGCCCAAGCGCATGGGCAATTTCAACAATCGCCCTTTCAGCATTCCCGTACAGCAGTATGTCTGCATTGGCGTCAATTAGAATCGATTTGCGGATCTTGTCGCTCCAGTAATCGTACTGGGCTATGCGACGCAAACTGGCCTCAATGCCGCCAATGACCAGCGGAACACCGGGGAAGGCTCTGCGGCACAACTGGCTGTAGACGATCACTGCCCGGTCGGGCCTTTTGCCACCTTCATCATTCGGTGTGTAGGCATCGTCATGACGCATGCGCAAATCAGCCGTATAACGGTTGATCATGGAGTCCATATTGCCACTGGTGATGCCGAAGAAAAGGTTCGGCTTGCCCAGCTTCATGAAATCATCCGTATTCTGCCAGCGCGGCTGGGCAATGATGCCAACCCGGAAACCCTGGGCCTCGAGGAAACGCCCGATTACTGCCATGCCGAAACTCGGGTGGTCCACATAGGCATCGCCTGTGACAATAATGATGTCGCAGGAGTCCCATCCCAGAACATCCATCTCCTGCCTGGACATCGGAAGGTAAGGTGCTGTGCCATAGCACTCCGCCCAGTATTTCGGATAACTGAAAAGAGTACCGCTGTGGTCCGATCGGAGTGAGGAGATGGTTTTGGCTGTTTGCATTGCTGCCATTCTAACCCAGCACTGCATTTGCAACACTGCTACATTGGAGAACTGGTTCCTGATATTGGAAAAAAAACAATTGCCCGGGCATTTTTTCCTGTTACCGCTTCATTTGCACTCGCAAAAGGAGGGAAACCTATGATTACATGTAGCGCCCATGAATACACCTGCAAACACACCAATTGAACAAAATCAGGATACTGCTGCCTCCCTGCGCAGCCGTATTGGCCTGTGGCTCGGCCCTCTTCTGTTCATCCTGATGCTCGTATTTGTAGATCTTGACCCGGAAAATCCACTGGTCACAAGAATGGCTGCAGTGGTCCTGCTGATGGCAATCTGGTGGATCTCCGAAGCCATTCCCATTCCGGCAACAGCACTGCTGCCACTGGTTCTGTTTCCCTTGCTGGGCATCATGCGGGGCGGTGTTGCAGATGCGACCAGCAGGGTCAGTCCCAATGCTGATACAGACATGAGTACGCTGCAAGTGATGTACAACAGCGTGGCTGCACAATATACCGACTGGATCATCTTCCTGTTTCTGGGTGGCTTTCTGATTGCCATAGCCGTGGAGAAATGGGGGCTGCACAAGCGTATTGCACTGCATATCCTGAAACTGATCGGTGGGGAGCCTTCCCGCCTGGTGCTTGGGTTCATGGTTGCCACAGGTTTTCTTTCAATGTGGCTTTCAAATACCGCAACTACCATGATGATGATGCCGATGGCCATGTCACTCATTGTGCTGTTTGAGGAACTCGAGAAGAAAAAGCAGGCAACACAAAGCATCCCCCCCGATGCACGTACTCCCAACTTTGCCATGGCACTATTGCTGGGCATTGCATATTCATCATCAATTGGCGGACTTGCCACGATCATAGGCACACCTCCAAACGGTGTGCTTGTTACACAGATGTCACAGCTTTTTCCCGATGCGCCACCTGTGACATTTGCAAACTGGATGATTTTCGCCTTGCCTCTGAGCATCACCTACATGGGCATTGTATGGTTTGTACTGTGCAGATTTGTATTTCCACTGCCGGCAAGCACGCCCTTCAGCGGACAAGAATTCATACGGCAGGAACTGGACTCACTTGGCCCAATGCGCAATGAGGAAAAGAAAGTGCTGGCAGTTTTCATCACTGTGGCGCTTCTGTGGATGACACGTCAGCAACGACCATTCGGAGCCTCGGTTGACATTTACGGATGGAGTTATTACCTGGACAGCATGCTCGTATGGCTGGGCACTTTCCCTGTGGGCAGTTATATCGACGATGGAACTGTTTCAATTACCATGGCACTTACCCTGTTCATAATCCCTGCAGGAAGCAAAACAGGTGGCCGGTTGCTCGATTGGGATGCTGCCAAACAGGTACCCTGGGGTATATTGCTGCTGTTCGGTGGTGGTCTTGCCATTGCCAGAGGCTTCACAACATCGGGGCTTGGCAACTGGATGGCCTCAGAATTTGAAGTACTACTGGGTGATGCCAGTCCTCTGGCAATAGTCATGGCTGTCACTGGTTTTGTAACTACCGTTACCGAATTGACTTCCAATACTGCCACAGCTTCGATGATGGTGCCTATAATGGCCAGTCTTTCACAGGCCATTGACACTTCTCCCTTTCTGCTGCTGATTCCGACTGCACTGGCTGCTTCCTGCGCCTTCATGCTGCCGGTATCCACGCCACCCAATGCCATAGTCTATGGTTCGGGAAGAATCCCGATCATGAAAATGGTCATGGCCGGTGTCTGGCTCGACATTATTTCAGTCATCCTGATAACGCTGGCGGTCTATACTCTTGGCGAGATGACTTTTGATGTACTGGGTGGTCTCCCTGACTGGGCCAGAAACTGACAATCAGCCAGCTCAGTAGTTGAGACGAAAGGTCAGCTGCACACGCCTGATTACACCCGATTGCCCGTTCAGCAAATCCCGCGAGGCCTGCAGGTATTCAGCACCTAGTGAATATCGGGTCCCCGGCGCCCAGATCAGGTTGAAATGAAGTGAATCAGCATTGCCGGTAAGTCGCGGATCGCTACGATCCGGCAGTCTGCCTAGTGATCGACTCCACGCAAAAGTGGAACGCCAGCGTGGTGTCCAGAAATGCTGCAGGGCAACCAGCGCACCTGTACCTGTAAGCGTCTCAAGATTGCCATTTCGACCAACCACGGCATCTGCATAGGTCCCGATTGTGGAGTATCGTGCCAGCCCTTTTCCATGGTTCAGCATGAAGCGGAGATTATCCAGAACCCCGAAATTGATTCTGCCTGCCAGACTGAAGGCAAGAGTCTGCCTGTTGTCATTGCTTCCTGTCCACGGTGCATCTGCAGAAAGTTCGCGCCACACCGTGCTCAGGGAAAGATTACCCCATTGCTGTATTGTCTGGACCCTGCCGACAATATCGGGACGGCTGTCGTAATGATAAGCCACTATTTGTGTATCATCTTCAAAGTGCAGCCGGTTCAATGGTGTTTCCACTGCAAGCTGCCACTGCCAGCCCTGCCCGGACATCCGGGTGTATCTCAACTGGTGTTGACGGGTAACCATATTGCCAACTGCAGTACCACTGTCGATATCTGCAAGCGCTGAAGCATTGACGAAAGTGCTCCAGGTTTTACCGACCAGTACCGGATCTGCCAGCAGATAGGCATGACGCAAGCGAGGACGGTATCTGTCTGTTTCATCAAAAAGATCCCCTTCAACCATCAGCTCTATATTGCCAACAGGCGTATCACTTTTCACGGCCCTCAACCAAAGGCGACTTGTGAGTGCATGCCAATTGCTGTTGGTTTCATTGTCCGGATTCCCACCAGGGACAGGAATGTGCGGTACGAACAGCTCATAATCACCACGCCGATCAGTATTCTCCGTGATGTCGCCGAGCATGCCATGCAATTTGAGGAAACCACCTGCAGAAAATCCGGATTGGGCATAGACAGGGGAATACAGAAAACACAGCAAGACAACGAAGCTGCGAGAAACTGCGCAAAAGCAGGTTTTCATTTGCGCGGCCTGTAAATACTGTGACAGGTATTGCAGGTGGTATGGATTTGTAACATTTGTTCTTCAAGCGCTTCTAACTGCCCGGACAGCGCACTTTGTTCCAGTGCAGAAGCATGACTTTGCAGTGCAGTGGCCAGCGTGCTGAACAACCCAAGATCTTCCTCGCCCAACTGTGACGGAAGTGGGTAAGCTGAAATTGTGGATGCTGCTTTGCGCAGACTGGCAGCTGCACTGGCTATTTCATTACGGCGGCGCTGTCTTTCCTGGTCAAGCTCGGTCTGGGTCTGGTGCAGTTCAAAAGACAGGGCATTGAGCCGGGCCATCTGCACATTCAGGGCGTCGGTCATCAACGCATGAAGATTTTCACTGGTGACTGGGCCAGGGGTCATGGAGCAGGCTGACAACAGCACAAGCACTGGCAGGCCAGGCAATAAACGGAAAGAGTATCCTGACCTGATCATATGCAATTATTGTGACTCGCCTGGATTTTGCCACAGGGCTGCAGCCTGAACTGCAATGCTATTCAGCATTGCCCTGATTGTTACCTCTTGGTGAGAAGTGGATAGGGAACGGGGCTACGTTGTCACCCTTGCTGATGGTGGCAACCCCCTCTTTTTCGACCTCATCAATGCGGATGATGGCCTGCAGCGGAATGAAGCTTCTCTTGACGCTGCTGAATTCTGTTTTCAGTTTTTCCTCGGCGGGGTCTACCACCATCTGGGAACGTTCTCCGAACACGAAATTCTCGATTTCGATAAAGCCCCAGAGGTCGCTCTGGTAGACTTCGCGGGCATAGACCTCATACACCTGCCCCTTGTTGAGAAAGGTGATACGAAAAAGATCCTTGATTTCCCTGCTTTTATTCATGGATGGCTACCCTAGTCTGTATGGATCCCTATATTGGACCCATGGCGTCAAATTTCAAGCGTAAACATGCTATTGACGGCAGTTGATTGACGATAAACAGTTATGGGTTCCAGTTTGAATTTTTCAATAATTGTCAAATAAGCGACTTGTCATTATTGTTTCTTCGACACGCCGTGAACCCATCTCTGGGAGCTCGACTGCGGCTCCCTGCCACAGAGGGTTTCATATCCAATAATGACAAGCCGCTCAAGTCAGGTTTTGTAGAAATTCAAACCGGAACCCTCCCGGGACAAGTGAAATGGGGTATAAAGCTGTTTATCTGTATAATCTGCGCCCCTTATATTCAAGCGCCATTAGCCCTATGACACGCAAGGTTTTCATTGTGACCCACGGATGCCAGATGAACGAGTATGACTCCTCGCGCATGCTGGATCTGCTGCGTGAGCACGACGGAATGGAGCTGGCGCAGAGCGCCGAGGAAGCGGACGTATTGCTGCTCAATACCTGCTCCATCCGGGAAAAGGCCCAGGAAAAGGTCTTTCATCAGCTTGGCCGCTGGAAAGAACTGAAGCAGAACAAACCCGACATGCGCATAGCTGTGGGAGGATGTGTTGCCAGCCAGGAAGGTGAGCTGATCGGCAAACGGGCGCCCTACGTTGATGTGGTTTTTGGTCCACAGACCCTGCACCGCCTGCCGGAACTGCTCGAAACATCCCGCAAGGGGAGCCCTGTTGTTGATATCAGCTTTCCTGAAATCGAGAAATTCGACCGCCTGCCCCAGCCCACGGTCGACAGTTGCCAGGCCTACCTGACCATCCAGGAAGGATGCAGCAAGTACTGTGCATTTTGCGTGGTTCCATACACACGCGGGGAAGAAGTCAGTCGCCCCCTGGATGACGTGTTGGCAGAAGCGGTTCATCTTGCTGATCAGGGTGTCAGGGAAATCAATCTGCTGGGGCAGAATGTGAATGCCTATCGGGGCCTTACCCATGACGGCAGGATAGTGGATCTGGCCACCCTGATTACACTGGTTGCCGCGATAGACGGCATCGAACGGATACGCTTCACAACTTCGCATCCCATGGAGTTCAACCAGAATCTCATCGATACCTACGCCACAGTCCCGAAGCTGGTCAGTCATCTGCACCTGCCGGTTCAAAGTGGTTCCGACCGCATTCTCAGTATGATGAAACGCAACCATACAGCCCTGGAATACAAGTCCATCATTCGCAAACTTCGGGCCATCAGACCGGATATCAGTATTTCATCTGATTTTATCGTGGGCTTTCCGGGAGAAACTGAAAAGGACTTTGAAGACACCATGAAGCTGATTGGTGAGATCGGCTTCGACCACAGTTTCAGTTTCGTTTACAGCGCCCGTCCGGGCACACCCGCATCAGATCTGAAAGACGACACACCCGAGTCGATCAAAAAGCAGCGCCTTGCCATTTTGCAGGACCGGATTATCCAGAATGCCAACCGGATCAGCCAGGCCATGGTTGGCTCGCTTGAAAAAGTACTGGTCACAGGTCCATCCAAAAAAGACCCCGGCGAACTTCAGGGGCGTACCGAGAACAACAGGGTTGTAAATTTCAAGACAAATCAGCATGTTATCGGGAAAATTGTCAATTTGCGGATTACTGCAGCCCTGCCCAACTCCCTGCGTGGCGAGTTGGTGTAGGGTTACGCTGATCCATCAAATACGTCTGAAAAATTAATACCATTGTTGAAGTGCCCTGCTATACTTTCTGTCAATTAGGAAACCGGAGTCCTCTCCTGCCACTTCATGGTCAATAATCCTGTCTCGCGCAGGCTGGAACTGCAGCCTGACAACCCACAACGCCTGGCCTCTCTTTGCGGCCGTCTCAACGAACATATCCACCAGCTGGAAGATCGTCTGGAGCTGAAAATCAGTAATAGAGGGAATGTTTTCAGCATTAGCGGCGAAAGCGCTGCCGTGGAAAACGGTGCCAGGATCATTACGCAATTGTATGAACAGACCGCCACCGATGCGGTCCTCACACCGGAGCAGATTCATCTTTCACTTGCTGAGGTTAATGCTCTGATGACCCAGCCTGACAATACAGAATCGCAACCTTCAGTAAACCATGTACTGAAAACACCCAAAGGCTCCATCAAGGCACGCACGCCTCACCAGAATGAATACTTGCAGGCAATATTGCGACATGACATCAATTTCGGGATCGGCCCTGCCGGTACTGGCAAGACCTACCTTGCGGTCGCCTGCGCCGTTGATGCCCTGGTAAACGAAAGAGTCAGCCGTATACTGCTGGTAAGGCCCGCGGTGGAAGCCGGGGAAAAACTGGGGTTTCTGCCAGGTGATCTCAGTCAGAAAGTAGATCCGTATTTGCGTCCGCTTTATGACGCACTCTATGAAATGCTTGGCTTTGAAAGAGTAGCCAAATTGATAGAGCGTAATGTCATCGAAATTGCACCCCTGGCCTATATGCGTGGACGTACACTGAACAACTCCTTCATCATTCTTGATGAAAGCCAGAACACCACAACTTCCCAGATGAAGATGTTTCTGACCAGAATCGGTTTTGGTTCCACTGCAGTAATCACCGGTGACGTAACCCAGATTGACCTGCCCAAGGGGACCCGTTCCGGCCTGGTTCAGGTGACTACGGTATTGCGCAGGGTCAAAGGTGTGAGTTTCACCTGGTTCAACTCTGCGGATGTGGTTCGCCACCCGATAGTACAGCGCATCGTGGATGCCTATGACGCCCATGACAAGGCCAGCATTGCTGCGCTCAATACGCAGGATGGTGAACGACTGCATGAACGTGACAGTTGATCTGCGCAACAACAGTGGTGCAAGCGGTGTACCACTGCGACGACAATTCAGGCATTGGGCACTCACAGCCATGCAACATCTTGCTGCGCCCCGTGAACACAATCGTCTGAGTATACTGATCGTGGATGAAGCTGAATCGGCGAGACTCAATAGCAGCTTCAGGATGAAGCCGGGTGCTACCAATATTCTTTCATTTCCCCTGCCGGAGGATGCACCCGCTTCTTCCTGGATGGGAGATCTGGCCATATGCGCACAGGTTGTGGCAAAGGAAGCCGCTGTTCAGAACAAGCCTGTTGATGCACACTGGGCCCATCTCACCGTTCACGGGGTATTGCATCTGAATGGGTATGATCATGAAGAAGAGGGAGAAGCTGCCAACATGGAAGCACTTGAAACAAACATACTAAAAAAACTGGGATATCAGGACCCATACCAGCCACTACCATGAGCGACAGTCATTCGAACAACGATTCGGGAAACAGTTCCTGGATCGGTAAACTCAAGGATGTATTCACGGATTCCGTGGATGACATGGAAGATCTGAGAGACCTGCTGCGAAAGGCACAGCAGGACAAGATTCTTGATGCAGAAGCACTCAGCATAATCGAGGGTGCATTGCAGGTCAGTGACATGCAGGTCAGGGACATCATGATTCCCAGATCCCAGGTGGTCACAGTGCCTGCTGATGGCACGCCGGAACAGATTCTGCCGGTAGTGATCGATGCACAGCATTCACGTTTTCCGGTTATTGGCGACAGTCTGGACGAAGTGCTTGGCATACTGCTGGCCAAGGACCTGTTGCCACTCGCCCTTGAGCACGACAGCAGGAAGTTCGACATCAAGGATGTCATGCGACCAGCGACCTTTGTTCCGGAATCAAAACGCCTGAATGTACTGCTCAAGGAATTCAGGGAAAACCGCAATCATATGGCCATAGTTATCGATGAATATGGCGATATGGCAGGCATGTGTACGATCGAGGATGTCCTTGAACAGATTGTGGGAGAAATCGAGGATGAACATGACACTGACGATGAAGTCTTCATCAAGGTGCTGGATCAGGATCACTATACGGTAAAGGCACTGACTCCAGTTGAAGACTTCAATGAATTCTTCCACAGCAATTTCAGCGAGGAAGAGTTCGATACTATCGGCGGGCTTGTCCTCAGCCAATTCGGACGTATCCCCCAGCGTGACGAGAGTATCGGGATCGGACCTTATGTATTCCGCATCCTCAATGCGGACAACCGGCAGATACGACTCCTCCATGTCACCACTTCTCTGGCAGAATCACCACCAGATGAGATATGAACAGGGCCGGGCCCGATTGTGTCCAGACTGACTGAATATCCTTTTGTTCTGCACTTGTTGCTTGCAGCAATTGCTGGCGTCCTGATTCCCCTCTCCTTCAGTCCCTACAATATCTGGTTGCTGCAACCACTCTCTGCAGCGCTCTTTTATATCCTGCTTGCTCACAGGAATCCTTCAAGGGCAGCCTGGATCGGCTTCAGTTATGGGCTCGGGCTGTTTGGTGCTGGTGCTTCCTGGATCCATGTCAGCATCCGTGACTTTGGTAATGCAGGCCCTGTGCTGTCACTAATTATTACAGTCGGCTTCGTTGCCATCATGGCACTTTTCATTACCCTGCAGGCCTGGTCCTTCTCACGCTTCATCAAAGCCCCCTTGCTGATACCCGGTTTTGCAGCACTGTGGGTGGTTTGTGAGTGGTTCAGAGGCTGGTTCCTCACCGGCTTTCCCTGGCTCTATCTGGGCTATGCCCATACCGGAAGCATGTTTGCCGGCCTGGCCCCTGTTTTTGGCGTACTGGGTATCAGTTTCACAATGGCGCTCAGTGGTGCATTGCTGGGTGCAATGGCAAGCCACTATCTGGTTCACCGATCTCCCTATGCGCTTGCCGGCACCCATCTGCCGACGATGCTGCTGTTTCTCTGGGGTCTGGCATCGTTGAGCAACCGGATGCAGTGGATAGTTGAACGGACGGACGATACGGTTACTGTCGGCATGGTGCAGGGCAATATCGAGCAGAGCCTCAAATTCAGGGTGGATTATCTGCAGGACAGTCTGGACGTATACAACCAGCTCAGTACAACACTCTGGCATAACGAATTGGTCATCTGGCCTGAAACTGCCATTCCTCTTGTGTACCAGAACGCCGGAGACATCCTGCAGTATTTCGGCCAGCAGGCATCCGGGGCAAACGCCACACTTGTCAGCGGCATTTTCTACCGGAACGAAGTTGGTGCCATGCATAACAGTGTGGTTACACTGGGCAATGGTGAAGGCATCTGGCATAAACAGAAACTGGTGCCTTTCGGGGAATATGTGCCGCTGGCAAGTGTTCTGGGCACAGTGCTGCAGATATTCAACCTGCCCATGTCTTCCCTGCAGCCCGGCCCCCCCGGACAGACCATGCTGAGCGCAGGTCCCTACAGCATTGCACCTTTCATCTGCTACGAAATAGTCTATCCGGATTTTGTCAGGCGTTATGGACAACAGGCTGACATACTGCTCACGGTAAGCAACGATACCTGGTTCGGGGCTTCTCTCGGACCGCTGCAACATCTGCAAATGGCTGCAATGCGATCTCTTGAAATGGGCAAAAGCATGGCTCGAGCCACAAACAATGGTGTTTCAGCACTTATAGACGGGCATGGACATATTTTCGCCAGCACCCCACAATTTGAAAGTGCAATATTGCAGGGTGAGTTGCCCCTATATACAGGCAGAACATTCTTCTCAAGATGGGGAACTTTTCCTGTCATATTGCTTTGTGGCTTGATTATACTGATCAACATTCAACCGGCATTAATGCGCCGATTCACTGCCGGCATAATTGATGACAACATTAAAAAATAATTTTCCCAATCCTGCAGAAGCACTTCCGGATGAAATAAAAAAGGAATTGCAGGGGCAATTCATTGCGATTTCCAGCCCGATACAGTGGAGCCTGTTTCCACTGATTGTCATTGTGGTAGTCGTATTGGAACCAGATACAGAGACATTTCCGCTTACTGTCTGGGCTGTCATTGCCCTGCTCGACTGGATCTGCGTGATGTCCAACAATTATCTGAACCGTCTTTGCCTCAATCGCAACGAATTCCCCAAAAGTTTCGAGCTACGTAACATAGTCAACTCCGTGGCCTTCGGACTGGTATGGGGTAGCCTGCCTGTCGTAGCCATTGTCTGGGGTAACGAGAACGCAACGACACTTCCGCTGTCACTGATACCGGGACTGCTTTCTGTATTGATGCTGGAATTGTCCAGCACACGCAAACTGTTTTACTGGCTTTTTTTCCCCCTGACAGTGCTGCCCATGGGCACAATGCTGCTGCAGCCTCCGCCCCTTTTCTATATCGGTGTCATTGGCGTTATCTATATTGTTGTAATTTTCATTTCCCACAGCATCTTCTACAAGAAGCAGTTTGAACGCATCCACCTGGCAATGAAAACTACATCGAGGATTTCACTACTGGCCAAAGCCATAGAGCAATACGACAGCCTTACAGGACTTTTCAACATTGTTGGCCTCAAATCCTGGCTGGCCAAGGTTGGGGCAGAAGGCAGAATCAGGCTGGTTCTGGGTAATGTCCATGGCTTCCGGGAAATCAATTTCCTGTACGGCAGTGCACTGGCAGACAACCTGATGAAGGAACTGGCCCTGCGCATGCGGATTTGTGCAGACGAGGAAATGGGACTCGCCAGACTCAGTGGAGCAGAGTTTCTGATTGTAGACTCCCGGGCAAGTACAAATCAGGAAAAATTTGACGGTCTGTTTGAAAACATGCAGCTGGATCCGATAAAAATCGGAGACAATGAAGTCAATATCACAATAAACCATGTCGTACTTGAAGGTGTTGCAAGTGACCTCGACCAGCTCGTTTCCATAGCACAGGACATACTGCGGGCCCGCATGAATCGTGAAGACCATGAAGAGTCGGCACTGAGAATGCAGTTGGAAAAACGGCGGCAGCTTGCCTTTGAATTTGTACAAGCCCTTGAGACAGGCAAGATTCAGCCCTGGTTCCAACCCATTGTGAATTGCAAAACCAACCAGATAATCCGCTGGGAAGCACTTGCCCGCTGGGACCATCCCGGGCTCGGGATCATTGCTCCCGAAAGCTTCCTTGATATCGCAAGGATTTCCGGACAAAGCACCTTGCTGACAAGGTTGATGCTGCGGGAAAGCGTCAATTTTGTTCACGCATTGCAGGAACTGAAACTTACACACCTTGCTTTTGTGAGCGTGAATTTCCGTGTGTCAGAGCTGATGGATCCGGATACGCTCAACTGGATAGAACCACTGCTCGGTGAAAGACCACTTCAGGCAAGTCAGATAGCTATTGAAGTATCTGAAAAAGAAGCCCTGATAGTGGATGAACAGCTGGAACTGAACCTCAGGCATCTGCAGAAACTGGGTGTTGAAATCATCATTGACGATTTTGGTACCGGATTTTCCAACCTTGGTCACCTGCTTGATCTCAAACCAAGTTGCGTAAAACTGGACAAGCGCTTCATCATGAAACTGCCTGAAGACCGTAACAGTGCAGCACTGCTCAGGGCGGTGCTGACAATGGCCAATGAACTTTGCATAGTGACTGTGGCAGAAGGTGTAGAAAAGCAGGAACAGCTCGATTTTCTCAAGGAATTCGGATGCATTGCCTACCAGGGATGGCTGGCTGGTGAAGCCATTCCTTTCAAACAGGCTCTGGCTCAGGCCCAAAGCTGGTCAACTGCACCTGCAGGTACCATTCTGTCATCCTGAAACAGCTGGTTTACCTTACCAACAGCCATGCAATTGCACTTATTGATATTGTACCCAGCAAGGACGACAGTACTATTGCACTTGCAGCAACTGCCTCGCAGCACTGGTAACGTCTGGAAAACACATACACACTGATACCAACAGGCATGGCTGAAACAAGCACTGCAGTATCCGCCCATAACCCGCTGAAACCGCCCAGACTCATTCCAGTCCACATCATCAGGGGCAACAACAGCAATTTTATTGCCACCATTGTGAATGTGGTTTTGAGTTCACCCTTGATCCGGTATCTGTGCATCGCTGCTCCAAGCCCCAGCAGAGCCCCCGGTATAGCCGCCCAGCCGAGTAACTCCAGCGTAGCCTGTAGTGGTCCAAACAAGGTCAATCCAGAGAAATTGAAAACTGCTCCAGCCAGGAGGCTTCCACTCACAGGATTGGTGACCACATCGCGTGCTATGCCATACAGACGCATACAAGGATTGAAGTGCTGATTTTGCGGGATTTCAGCAAGTACAGTCCCGACGCTGAAAAGTACCAGATTGTGTATTGCAATGACGACAAGCATCGGAATGAAGGCATCCTGCCCCAATACCTGCAGAATGACGGGAATGCCAAGCACCGTCACATTTGCATAGGCACCTCCCATCCCGAAAACGCTCAGTTGCAAGAGTGTCATTGAAAACAGGATGCGTCCCAAAGCCATGCCTGTTGCATAGACAAAAAGTACGACAAGATAGAACATTCCAAGAAACTGCCAGTTCATGGGCGTCGGGAAACTGGCAGTAGCAGTTCCGACAAACAGCAGACAGGGTAGCAGGTACCACAGGGATATTTTTTCTATCGCATCAGTTTCGTTGACAGTAAGCACTCCGGATTGGCGGGCGCCAAAACCGAGCAGTGCAACCAGCACAACAGGAATAACCGCTTCAAGGACAAGCATCAGAGGAGGTTCGGAACCGGCCGGGATATCATGACCGCCATTGTACAGCAGTGACATCCTGGCCGGTTGAACCGGACTTTATTCTCTGAAAAAGTACTGCTTTACTCAGGAATCCTGTTTCAGATAGTAGGGTGTATTATCCGCCATGCTGGCAAACAGCTCTGCAGCTTCGAAGTCCTTCAGCTGCAGAATATCTCCATCAGTCAGTTCTACTGGTGCTTCAAGGGAACTTTTCATGTCCATATCCAACTCACTGCCGCGAATTTCGATGAGTGAAAATTCCTTTGCCAGTTCATTGGGATGCTTCCACATGTAGGGATTCCTGGTTTTCAGACCTGGCGTTACCATGAAGACCATGCGTTTGTCCCTGGCATTGGGATCCTGCCAGGCATACTTGATCGAGTACCCTGTTGCAGCGCTGGGAAACAGGTACCCTTTGGTTGGCTGGGCTTCCAGCACAGATGCCAGGGTCCCAGTGTTGCCATCTGCCTGGAACTGACGCCAGGCTTGCACTACTGCCTGTTGCTGCTCAGGCTCATTCCAGCCCATCACTGACAGGCGCAGCTCTGACTGCCCGGCGTATCTGGTATCCATTGCAGTGCCTTTCAACGTGAATATGGCTTCACCCTGTGCAGTCATGCTGCCAGCCAACAAGATGGCGGACAGTAAAAAATACAGCTTTTTCATTGCATACCTCCTTTGGTTGGAATTTGAATGGATTATGAATACATGCTCCTGCCTTTTCCTTCCGGAGTTCCCCCGGTTGTGGTATTCGGGCAGGTTCTGGTACCTCTGTCTGATTCCGCTTTATTGTCCGGAAAAATAAAAATAGGGACTACCCGGAATATTTCAAGGCCCATCCGGACCTTCGGTACCAGCTCCCGGTGCTGCCGGGAAACCCTATGCCAGCCCTTTGTCCACCCAGGCACCTGCAAAGGAAACGGATGTCACTTTTCTCATGATCTGCAAAATGATTGGACACTACTGAAGTGCAACTTTATGCTGCCCACCCTGTTGCAGGAGGCCCGAATAATGATAGTTCCATCCTATGAAATCCGACCAGCAGCGCATGCGCACGGCAAAGGTGTTTTTCTGCTTGAACCGGTTTCACGCGGTCAGGTAATCGTTGCTCCTGATGCCATCAATCGCATTTACAACGCTGAAGAACGTGCTGCCCTGGTCCCTGGCTCACCGGAAGATGAGGCCTGTGTACGCTGGTTTGAGTCCTACCATACTGTAAGTACAGACTGGCCGGATGATTGCTATGTAAATCATTCATTCAGCCCAACAGGTTTGTGGCATCTGGGTTTTGTTTTTGCTACGCGGGACCTTGCTGTCGGCGATGAAGTTACAGTGGACTATTCATTTCTCGTGGATGACGACGAAAAGATGCCCTTTATGGATGCGGAAACCGGTCGCGAAATAATCGGTTACAAGTGGGCAGACAATCTGCGAAAGTCGACAGAGCAATTGCTGGACCTGTTGGAAGACCCCGGAACCTCTGCCTGATCCCGTGAAGGGTGCACTCGCGTACACCCTCAACCCGAGAGCCGTTCAAAGCACTTCCAGAATTGCCTCGGCAGAGGAAACGACTATACCTCCAGGCGGCTCAATCGCCATGTGTGTCACAGTACCATTTTCAGCTATGAGTGCCATGCGTTTGCAGCGTATACCCATGCCGAATCCGGTACCATCAAGCTCCAGGCCCATTGCCCTGGTGAGCTCTGCATTACCATCAGCCAGCATTATGATCTGTTCGGCATTTTGCGCTTTGCCCCATGCATCCATTACAAAGGCGTCATTCACTGACATGCAAATTATGGCATCCACACCTTTGGCCCTGATTTCGTCAGCCTTGACCACAAAACCAGGCAAATGTGTCATGGAACAACCCGGTGTAAAGGCGCCAGGAACAGCAAACAACACCACCTTGCGGTTATCAAACAGTTCGTCTGTTGTAACACTCACGGGGCCTTTCTCACCCATCACCTTGAGCGAACAAGCCGGAATTTTTTCACCAACCTGGATAGTCATCTATTCCTCCATCCTTCTTACAAATTCCTGGATAATAAGGCTGTAAAGTTCGTTTCCGAGAAACTCGTCTTCGACTCCCGTTTCTATGCTTGGATTGTCGTTGACTTCAATCACATACGCCTTGTCACCTGATTGTTTCACATCCACGCCATAAAATCCGTTGCCAATCTGTTTAGTGGCCTTCAGGGCAGCCTGCAGCACTGCTTTGGGCACTTCGAAGGTTGGCAGGGTATCGAAACCACCGGCTTTCGTTTTCTCGTTCTGTTCATCCTTGTGCCGGTAAATCTGCCAATGATCCTTGACCATGTAGTACCGACATGCATAAAGCGCCCTATTGTTGAGAATCCCGATGCGCCAGTCGAAATCCGTATACAGGAATTCCTGGGCCAACAGCAGGCTCGATTCTTCAAACAATGGTTTGACCTTGGCGTGCAGGTCTTCAATATCTTCAGCCTTGATCACGCCTCTGGAGAATGATCCGTCCGGTATCTTTACGACTATCGGGAATCCAAGGTTCATTGCTGCGTCATCCAGCTGTTCCGGTCTGTCCCTGTTGATAATCAGGGTCCGTGGTGCAGGTACTCCTGTTGCATTGAACAGGTCGGCAAGATAGATCTTGTTGGTGCAGCGCAAGATGGAATTTGGATCATCTATCACCACCAGCCCCATGCTCTCTGCTTTTTTGGCAAAGCGGTAGGTATGGTGTTCCATACTGGTGGTTTCCCTGATAAACAAGGCATCAAATTCCGGAAGACGCATGAAATCATCCGGACTGATGACCTCCACATCCACACCCTGGTTTTTCCCTGCCTGGATGAACTTCTTGATGGCAGCCGGATTGCTGGGCGGGAATTGTTCTGCCTCGTTAACCAGAATGGCCATATCATAGCGAGCCTGCTTGCGGGCCTTCTTGGGGCGCCAGACTTCCTGGCTGAAATTGTCCAGTGCTTCACCGAATGCTGTTTCTTCAGAATCGCTGAGACTCTTGTGATCTATCACACGCAGATCGGCAATTACCCAGCTGCCATTGAAGTACTTCAGCGTGATGGAAATGATCGGAGCCGGGAAACGTTCGAAAATCACTTTTGCCAGAGTTTTGAATGATGGTTCTACTACCTGTCCGAAATAGGTCTTGAACTCCAGCTCTTCTGGATGACCACCATTCCTGTACAACCTGTTGAGCGTGGAAAATACTTCTTCTACATTCAACTGGTACAGCAACGGGGAGCAAACATCATTGAGCACCTTGCTGGGTGGAATGACATGATGCCCCCTCGCTTCGGCCAGTAGCGAACAGTAATATCCCTGACTCAGATAACTGTAGTCACTGCACAGATTGATAACACGAACGCGCTGATTGGGGGCGGATTTGAGTGCCAGGTACTGGTCAAAGGAAATAACCAGATCACTGGGATAATAGGGTTCCCAGTCTTCGAGTCGATCTACAACAATAAGCACATTGGACATGCAGCTCTGCTCTCACCCCTGGACATGAATGGGGCGGCAGTATGCCCCTTTTCCAGGGTATTGAAAATGGCGATTGAATGCGGGGACAGATGATCTTTTGAGTCCATACAATGTCACAATTGCAGGTGAAATCCCTGTCCTGGAATTTGGAAACCCTGATTACACCATGACTACGCCTCCCAAGCCCAATGTGCGACGCGCCCGCCAGCAAGACCTTGATCAACTGCTGGCCCTCGAACTCCTGAGTTTTTCCGGCGATCGGCTGTCCCGTGAGCGATTCCGGCACTGGCTCAAGGCTGACAATGGCTTATTGCTGGTTGCGCAATCCCCTTCTGACGGATCGATTGCAGGGTATGCGCTTGCCTTCACAAGGCGGGACAGCACCATGGCCCGGCTCTATTCAATTGCTGTCAGCCCCCAGCACAAGGGGCATGGCATTGGCAGGCTACTGCTGGCCAGGGCGGAACAGGAGGCCCGCCAGATGGGTTGCCGGGGGCTCAGACTGGAAGTGGCCCAGAACAACATGCCGGCAATCGGGCTTTACGAGAGTATGGGCTACCAGCGCTTCGCTACCCTGCCCGGCTATTACGAAGATGGCCAGACTGCTGTGAGAATGCAGAAGCGCTTTGAGTGATGAGTACTATCCAATCCCGGGTAGTGTCCCGGTTTGAAATTCGGGAATTTCTTGCTGAGACTGGATTGCAGTATTAGATTGCGCGACCGTCTGCGGCAGGGATGCCGCAGTCGAGCCCCACGGACGGGGTTACGGCGTGTCGCGAAAACCAATACTGCAATCCAGTCTTGTTTGATGCTCTTTTTTCAAACCGGGACACTACCCTATCCCTTAATTGGTGGAGGCAACCCCCACTCGATGGTATCCTTCGCGGCTATTTTCCCGGCCAGCAAGGCCCGTTACAGCAGTTTTTAATCATGATTATCACAGAAGAATATTCCCATCAGGCAGTCGAAGCACATGCCCGTCAGTTCTGGCAGGCAAATAACAGTTTCAAGGTAGTAACCGACCCATCAAGGCCGAAGTTCTACTGCCTTTCCATGTTCCCATACCCCAGCGGTCGACTACACATGGGTCATGTCCGCAACTACACAATCGGCGATGTGATAAGCCGATTCCAGCGCATGCGTGGCAAGAACGTACTCCAGCCAATGGGCTGGGACGCCTTTGGATTGCCGGCAGAAAACGCGGCCATGAAAAACAATGTGCCCCCGGCCAAATGGACCTACGAAAACATCAACTACATGCGAATGCAGTTGCAACAGCTGGGTTATGCCTATGACTGGGACAGGGAACTGGCTACCTGTCACCCGGATTACTATCGCTGGGAACAATGGTTTTTTTGTCGTCTGTTCGAAAAAGGACTTGTTTACAAGAAAGAAGCCGAGGTGAACTGGGACCCGGTGGACCAGACCGTACTGGCAAACGAACAGGTTATTGATGGTCGGGGCTGGCGCTCAGGGGCACTGGTAGAGCGTCGCAAGATTCCACAGTGGTTCATCCGGATAACTGCCTATGCCGAAGAACTGCTTGCCGATCTGGACAAGCTGGAAGGCTGGCCGGAACGCGTCCGGGTAATGCAACAGAACTGGATAGGCCGTTCAGAAGGTCTGGAGTTTTCCTTCAGGATTGCCGGCTCTGATAACGCAATGACGGTGTACACCACGCGCCCTGACACCATCATGGGCGTTACATACTGCGCTATTGCTGCACAGCATCCCCTGGCACTGAAAGCCGCAGAAACGAATCCGGATATTGCGGCATTCACCAGGAAACAGGACAACATCAAGGTGGCAGAAGCCGAACTGGCCACCATGGAAAAGGAAGGTATCGATTCAGGATTCAAGGCCGTGCATCCCCTGTCTGGCGAAGCAGTACCAATCTGGATCGCAAACTTTGTCCTGATGTCCTATGGTTCAGGTGCAGTGATGTCTGTACCGGCCCATGACCAGCGAGACTGGGAATTTGCCGAGAAATACAGTTTGCCTGTGAAGCAGGTTATCAAACCCGCAGATGACAGCGCATGCGATATCAGCAAGGCTGCCTTTACTGAAAAGGGTATTCTGGTCAATTCCGGCGATTTCGATGGACTCGACTTTTCGGGCGCATTTGAAAAACTGGTGACCCATTTCGAGTCTCAGGGTAATGGCCGAAAAATGGTCAATTTCCGGCTGCGCGACTGGGGAGTAAGCAGACAGCGCTACTGGGGCACCCCTATTCCTGTCATCAACTGTGCACAATGTGGTGCATTGCCGGTACCCGACAAGGATCTTCCTGTTCTCCTGCCTGAAGACGTGGAATTCGACGGCAGTGGTTCACCCATCAAGAAAATGGGCAGTTTCATCAACTGCACCTGTCCGGGTTGCGGCGGCAAGGCAGAGCGAGAAACCGACACCTTTGACACCTTCATGGAATCTTCCTGGTATTACGCCCGCTTTACCTGTGCACGATACAGCGAAGGCATGTTGAACAAGGCTGATGTGGACTACTGGCTGGATGTGGACCAGTACATTGGTGGTATCGAGCATGCAATTTTGCACCTCCTTTATTCCCGCTTCTTTCACAAATTGCTCAGGGATGAAGGACTGGTCTCTACAGACGAGCCGTTTTCCCGTTTGTTGACCCAGGGCATGGTGCTCAAGGACGGTGCCAAGATGTCCAAGTCGCAGGGTAATACAGTCGACCCTGAGAGCCTGATCAATCAATACGGCGCCGATACAGTCCGCATGTACATGATGTTCACCTCCCCTCCCGACCAGAGTCTGGAATGGTCAGACAGCGGTGTGGAAGGGGCATATCGTTTTATCAAACGGTTATGGAAACTTATTGGCGCCCATCAGCTGGCTGCAGTGGCTGTAGAGCCCGGCAAACTGGATGATGCCCAGAAATCCCTGCGTCTGAAAACCCACAGCACCATAAAGAAAGTGACTGACGACTACGACAGACGGCAGGTTTTCAATACGGCAATTGCGGCTGTCATGGAGCTCTACAACGACCTCAGCAAGTTTGCGCAATCGGCAGATATTCTCGATGGTGGCCAGAACCAGGCAGTTGCCCGGGAAGCCATGGAAGCCATGGTCCTGCTTCTGGCCCCCATAGTACCGCACATGTCTCATGTGCTATGGCAGCATCTTGGACATGAAGGTGGTGTCATTGACGCTGACTGGCCCACATATGATCAAAGTGCGCTGGAAAAATCGAGTATCAGTATTGCCGTGCAGGTTAACGGCAAGTTGCGCAATGTGCTTGAGTTGCCAGCCGAAAGTGGCAAAGTGGAAATTGAAGCGGCGGCTCTGGCGGACGAAACAGTACGGAAATTTACAGATGGTCTGACTGTGCGCAAGGTGATCGTTGTACCCGGCAAACTGGTCAATATTGTGGCCAACTGAACAGGTCAGGCATTTATTGTGGTAACAGCATGAGACATTGCCTCACACCGATACTGGTACTTGCCCTGCTGCTGGTAAGCAGTTGCGGGTTCACACTGCGCGGCGCTGCCAACCTCCCTGAAGAATTGCAGACCCTTTATCTGGAAGGTCTTGATGCAGACAGTGATGCCATCAGGGAAATGCGGCGCGTGCTGCAGAACAACCGGATCAATCTGCTGAGCACGCCGGAAACCGGTACCTGGCGACTGGGACTGGGGCTTGAAGAGAACACAGAACGAGCGATCAGTGTCAATTCGAATGCAAGAGCTGGTGAGTACGAACTGACCATGAGTCTGCCTTTTCAGTTAAGACAGGGAGCACGGGTTGTGTTGGGCCCTGAAATCCTGAGCACTTCCAAAGTATATCTGGCCGACCCGGAAAATGCCGTGGCCAAGAATGAGGAAGCGCAGCAAATAAGGGATGAGATGCG
>JAURLQ010000145.1 GCA_030831125.1 Gammaproteobacteria bacterium | reverse complement strand
CAGGAAAGTACCGGAAGCAATCCAAGACGCTTCCCGGGTAATGGTGCAGCCAGCGAGCCGGAAGTCCAGTGGCTGGTTGACCAGATTGAGGAGTTCCAGCCTGATGTGATTGTCTCCGTGCATGCGCCTTACCATCTGCTGGATTTCGATGGTCCCGCAGTTGCCCCTGACAAAATCGGAGAACTCTACCTGCACCAGCTGGGTGTTTATCCTGGCTCGCTCGGCAACTATGCCGGCCTGAATAAACGGATACCGGTAGTGACACTTGAGTTGCCCTCTGCAGGGATCATGCCTTCGGAAGAACAGATCAGCCTTATGTGGTCGGACCTGGTCAGCTGGCTCGACCGGGAAGGCCGCAAGATCCTCCGGGTACAGGCTTCGAACCCTTGAGCGCCGCAGTCAATGGCAGATATTGAGCTGTCGTTGTAAACCATTGCGGGATGTTGTCGTTATTTCCTGTAAAAAATCAGGAAATAACGTCCATGACCAGAAGCTGTATTCTTGCCCTGCTCTTCCTGCCGGGATTCCTGCTGGCAGAAGAACCAGGTGATTCCAATCGCCTGTTTGATTTCGCTGAATTGCATTATGCCGGGTATTTCAGCCCGGCCGGCCGAGAAACCATGTCCCTGCAGGGTTACCTTGTGCGGTACTACCCTGAAACCAACACCTACCTGGGCACAAGGGAGGGCAGGGTATACGTCCACGGGGAACAGTTTGGTGTCGGCATCATTGAAGTCGGCAGAATATCCGATTTCATCAGTGTTTCGACTGAACCGGGTACTGCACCTGAAACTGTTGTTGATCTGACGGACCTGATCCTCACCAGGAGGAGTGGCAATTGTGCCGATTATGCCGGGCAATACAGCTCGGATGTTGTCGATACTTCCCGCAGCCTGAGTTTCTCCGGCAGCCTTTCCATCAGTGTCAGTAACAACACCTGTACTTTCTCCAGCAACGGAATCCCCAATCATGACATGGGGCAGGGCGGCGCATTTGCCACGCCTGTCAGTGCAGTCACACAAAATTTCATGGTGACAGCGACACCGCATCAAACCGGCAGCAGTACCGCCCTTACGCTGGAGTATGACAATGCCGTACTGCTCAATGGTGTGAAGGTCGATATATTTGCTGCTGCCTGCTTCGGGGTGGGTGACGGAAAAATCGGTTGCAACAATATCAACCAGCCCTGGCGCTACGATCCGATGTCGCCGCTCAACAACTTCGGTACAGATAGCCATAACGCCCATACCCAACCGAGTGGTGCCTATCACTATCATGGCAATCCCAGAGCCCTGTTTGATTTCAGCACGGCAGTGGAATCTCCTGTCGTCGGTTTTGCTGCAGACGGATTTCCGATATTCGGCACTTACTTCGATGACAACGGCACGGTCCGCAAGGCTGAGTCCAGCTACCGGGTCAAATCAGGTACCCGACCTTCGGGAGCCGGCAATCCGGGCGGCATGTATGACGGAACCTACCGGGATGACTATGAATTTGTGGCAGGCCTTGGCGACCTTGATGCCTGCAATGGCATGACAGTTGATGGCGTTTATGGCTATTACATCACCGATGCCTTTCCCTGGATCATCAATTGTTTCATGGGCACTCCCGACAGCAGCTTCCGTAAAGGCCCACCCTGAGTGTTTCGCAAAGGGCCGCCATGGCTTGATCCGGGGCATGAATTCCGCCCTTTCAAGGGGCGTCCCACCCCATAATGTGACACTCTTCACACAACCCGCATCACGCCTCCACATTGCCTGCATTTTCCCGTGGATATTGTGAATTAATTAGGGAATATCCGAGGAAGATCAAGCACATGCATTATTCCTACTAAAGTGCCCGGATATAATCCAATGCAATCAAAACCATGGCCGGATCCCCTTGATGAAGTATGTACCCGAGGCTGTTGTCAGGCAGCTACCCGCAGTCCTGACAAGCCTTCTCACGTGTTGCCTGGCGACTGTCCCTGCTTCAGCCCAGGATCTGGGGGAAAACCGGAGCAACCTGTCGCGCAAGCGTATTGAAATTGTCAGGACCGAGCTTGAGCCGGAACTCGATGGCAGGCTGGACGACGAGATCTGGCGCAACGCCACTGTCATCAACGACCTGCACCAGTACCAGCCCGTGGACCAGGGGACCCCTTCCGAGAGGACCACTTTCTATATTGCCTACAATGAACGCTATTTCTACCTGGCAGCCCGCCTGGAAGACAGCCATCCAGAGGACATCATAAGCCGTCAGCTTGTGCAGGGTGGCGGCCTGGGTGCAGATGATTCATTCGAGTTCATCCTCGACACCTTCAACAACGGCAGGACTGGATACCATTTCCAGGTCAACCCGAATGGCATCCGTCGCGAAGGCGTTTACGAAAACCCCAATTCCCTGAACCGCGACTGGAAGGGCATCTGGCAGGTGGAATCAAGGATAGACGGGAATGGCTGGACTGCCGAAGTGGCCATTCCCTTCAATACCCTGAACTTCAATCCTGAAACCGAAGAGTGGGGCTTCACGGCTGCACGCACCATTGCCCGCAAGCGCGAGGAAGTGGCCTGGTCATCCTTCAACCGTAACATCAACCCAACCACTACAGGTCTCATATACGGCATTCACGATATCCGCCAGGGCAAAGGCCTGGATATCATTCCTTCCATTACCGGTGCCTACAACGAGGATTATGTGGCCGGCACGAGCGGGCAGCGCTACGACCCCTCAGTCAACGTGTTCTACAAGATCACGCCTAACCTGACCGGTGCGCTGACGGTCAACACTGATTTTTCCGCCACAGAAGTGGACAACGTGCAGGTCAACCTGTCCCGTTTCTCGCTGTTCTTCCCGGAAAAACGTGATTTCTTCCTGCAGGATGTCGATATATTCAATTTCGGCGGTCTCAGCCAGAACGGAATTCCTTTCTACTCACGACGTATCGGTCTGAGCGGCAGCGGCCAGCCGGTGGATATCAATGCCGGAACCAAACTGACCGGTCGCGTTGGGGACTGGAATGTGGGCGGTCTGGTAGTGCGCCAGGGTGATCAGCCTACGCTGGGAGGCCAGACTGTCTTTGT